>CANRAQ010000001.1 GCA_947628725.1 uncultured Bacilli bacterium
CATCGATATGCCCTTTAGCGGATTTTTAGCCCCGCCTTCATAATAGACAAAATGACTAGAATAATGTGCCATCGATATAAATGATTCTAGCATATTTACACTTTTTTGTCAAATTCTCAAAAAATCTATATTTTTTTAATATTTCACATTTACTTTTAATATATTCTATGATATATGGTGTATTTTATTCATTACTAATTATCAACTATTTTTCTATCATTAATAATAGAATATATTATAACTATAGGAATGGATGCAGTAACACCAAACATATATCTATATTCTGCAAAAACTGGAGAAGCTACCATCATAGTCAACCATAATGACCATAGAGGTATGTACGGTATTATATATTTTTTATCAAATTTCTTAATATATAATTTATATACAGTAGCAAACAATAGCATATAAAATTGTAATCCAATACTCCAAATAAATAAACTAAATGGTATTTTCCTAGATGTCAAATAATTAAAATTTTTAATTTTAATTATTGGCTTAGACTCAACATTTTCATCAAATACTGCCTTACTTTCACCGGCCGTTGCCCAATAATTCACATTAGGATACCAATAACCTAAAGTAGAAGAAAAATATGATTCAAAATAGGTGGTTGGATGTTTAAGAAATATTGTAAACCAAACCTTGAAGAATTTTGATTTATTCTTGTTAAAAACTTCACTATTCATCTGTTCTTTTACTTTATCTGAAATTATAGGATTATAAACCTTGGAAATATATTCAGTATTAAATATACTATCTAAATATTTTTTTTCATCTGAAGAAATATCTTCTTTTTTGGATAATACACGCGCTATTTGTTGTAAAGGTATTGAATATGCTTCACCTGTTGCAGATTTGCCTACCTTATAATAATCAAACACTGGGCCTTTAATTATAAAGTATAATGATATTATAATAATAGAATATAATGCTATCTTTCCCCTATTAGAATTATCAAAAATAATTATTAATATGCTAGAAAAAATAAGTACATATATTCCGTTATTTCTAAAAAATAGTAACATAATAATTGCTAAAGTCATTATTATTACATTTTTTAGTTTAAACTTATATTTATTCCATATATAATCTATAAGTAAAGTACATATAATTACTACTGATCCACTAAATAATATATCTCTCCATAAAGTGACACTATAATATCCGAATAATGGGTTAATTGCATAAATTATAAATAAAAATATACAAATAATTTTATTTACACCTTTATTATATAAATATCTAATTGAAAACGAGAATATACATGATAATATAATCATTTGCATAATAGTATAAAACATAACAGCAAGATTCATATTTTTAAATATTAACATACCAATATTAAAGAAAATACCAAAAAACCACGTAAATCCGAAAGTATGATGATCACTTAAAATCACATGATTTACATTATGAATTATATAATATGAATCTAACGTCATAATAGCTGGAAAAAATCTTAAAAAATAAGGTAACCAACAAATAATCATCAATAATGCAATTAAAAAACCATGAATTATTTTTAATTTTTTCATATTATTATCTTTTTTAATAATATTTACTTTAGATAATTTCAAAAATGAAAAGTAAATAATTCTTGTAAAAAATGGTATAAATCCCATAGTCATTATTATAATTTTAAGTATATTTTTAATATTTATAAAACTTATAACTGGATTATTTATATACCTATAAGTAATTGTACCAATTGATAATGTTAGTGAAATTATAATTGATAAAAACATTGAATACTTTTTAGTTCTACTATCACTAAATGTTCCATTTTTAATATAAAAATATAATATTATAAAAAACAATAATACAATCATAAAATCATATGTTTCATATAATTTATTATAATAAATCATAATTGCAAAAAATGTTAATAATGAAAACAATATACTTTTGAAATAAAGTCTTAATTTATTCATATTTTTACCTCCGATAATCATTATTAATCTTTTTTAACTGCAACCACATATACAAAAAGTATTGGTAAAATTAAAACAAATGGATACATATATCTTAATGAAGAATTTACAGGTGTTGATGCCATTAAACTTAACCATACTGCAAATAATGTAATATTTGGGATCAAAAATTTACTTTGTTTTTTTGTTATCAATATTAGCATTAATAACATGAAAATCCAAAAACATGTTCCTTCATTTAAAAAGTTTGTATATTTATAATAAAAATTTTCTAAATTATTTTGAATATTATTTGGTAATATATTATCATATCTTATATTATATTTACTTTTAACTTTTTCAATAAATTCACCCTGTTTATCTGTAATTACATCATCATAAAACATATTTGTAGTGTTTGATGTAGGCATTATATTCCAATAGCAATAAGTTTGTAACATGTAACTTTCAACATAAGTTCTAAAATTTTTAGGCATAACTGTAAGCCATGTTTTAATAAATTTAGATTTAGTAACTTGTAAGTAATCCCTGTTAAAATTTGAGTCCCATTTAATACTATCTACAACACCACTATTATATTTATCTTTTATTTCATCTAATGGCATTAAAGAGTTTATATATTCTTTTTCTTGTTTATTTAAAACACCATCTTCAAATACAGTTGCGGATAGTTGTTGAATAGGAATTGCCACATTCTCTTGAAATCTATGTTCTACACCATACTTAACTTCAAATACCTTACATATAAGAAAATTAAATAATATAGGTATTAAAAATATTAAAATAAACACTTTTTTGTATTCTTTATGATATCTAATTAGTATAACAAGTGTAGTCAATATATAAACTACAAATGCATTACTTCTTGTTAAATATAATGCTACTGAAATAGCTATATATAAAATTATAAATTTCTTATTTGTTAAAAGTTTACCATCTGATTCTACTAACTTAATCAATAATAAAAATAAGTATAATATCAATATAGAAAACATAACATCTTTAATTGCAAATATTGAATATGATGCATATATAGGTAAAATTGAATAAATCAATGTCAAAATTACTATCCATACTTTTGATACTTTTCTTTTTGATAGGAAGCATATAGCAAAAGAAATACTACATGCCATAACGATCATTTGAAATATGCTAAATAAAGCCCATCCTATAATAGAACTATTTAATATTTTTTGACCTATTATTACAATAAATGTATATAGTAAAAAATTGTGTCCTATGGGATGCCCAGATGTTGCATAAATTGGTGATTCTATTTGAGTAAAAGTATCCCACATGCCTCCACCTGGAAAGAATGTAATTAAGCATATTGACCAAATCAAAAGCATTGATATAAGTGAAATAAAAAATATCTTCTTAATACTTTTATTAGAATACTCTTTACTCTCTTTTTCTAAACAATTAGAAAATTTAATTAAAAGTTTTATAATTATAAATACTATAATAAAAATAATAACAAATATTAATAATGATTTTAAAATATTAATATCTTTTAAAAAACCTAATTTTTTATTATTGTTTGTTATTAAATTTTGAAAATACAATGCTACTGTTAACAATAATGAAAATACTATAACTTTTAAATCTTTTTTTAAATAAAGCCCAATTTTTTTCATATAATTAATCTCCAATACTCATCAAACTAACGCCAATTATAATTATTAGCATACCTATTACATGCGTCAATGTAATACTTTCTTTTAAGAATACACATGAACCAAATAGTACTACTATATTGACAAGTGCAATAGAAAGTGGATATACGAAAGATAATTTACTATAACTAACTATGTATAACCATAAAAGAAAACTAATTCCATAACATAGAACACCTATTATCATTTTTATTGACAATGATATTTTAAATCCCAATAGATTTAATGCAAAAGTTGTATTTCCAGATCCAAGTTTAAATAAAATTAAACCAGCAGATGAAAATAAAACATATATTAAAAATGTAAATATTTTCATAATTTCATCCCTTTCCTATTTCGTTTTTTCCTTTTTCAATATAGAAATTTCCTGTACTAAAGTTTTAATTTGATCATTTTGTTTAGAAATTCTTATACTTAACAGTAATGAAACATAAAATAGAAAGAAGATAAATAGAATTAAAATCATATTTGATGCAGCTTCAAATCCGAAAAAATCAGATATATAGAAGATAAATTTAGGAAATAATATTCCAAATTCCATAATTAATGTAAAAAATATCCACAATATTCCAAATCTAATTGATAACTTTTTTCTTCTAATTCTTTTAATTATAAAATATATTTGTATAAATATTATTATAGTCAAAAACAATTGTAATCTGTTATTCATAGTCTACCTCTTTCTAATTTAGTAAATATTATAGATAAACATACACTTATCATATAATATATGTTTTTATGTAAATATATAGATGAATGACCATATTTTCTTTCTCTCATATTTACAGGTATTTCATCAACTTTTAATCCGTTTAAAAGCAACACTACGACTGATTCAGGTTCAGGATATTCTTGTGGGTAATATTTTGAAAATATTTCTATTACTTTTCTATTCCCTGCTCTAAATCCACTAGTCGTATCATATATTTTTTTCTTAGTAGTAAATTTGATAATTGATGAAATTATTTTAATTCCTAATTGTCTAGATTTAGTTGAAGTAAAATTGCTTAATTTTTTTATAAATCTTGAACCAATAACAAAATCATTACCACTTTCTATACTTTTAATTAAATCTTCTATATAATTTTCATCGTGTTGGCCATCACCATCAAATTGTATTGCTATATCATAATTATTTTCCAAAGCATATTTATAACCTGTTTGAACGGCACCACCGATACCTAAATTCTCAATTAAATTAATTACGTTAAATTTATTATCATTACATACTTTTAGTGTATTATCTGTGCTCCCATCATTTATCACGACATAGTCTATATTATATTTTGATTTTTTTATAACCTTTTTTAAATTATCAACTGTGTTTTTTATATTTAATTCTTCATTATATGCTGGAATTATTACTAATACTTTCATAAATCCTCCTACTTCTTACTATCTATTTCTTTTTCAATCAACTTAATAAAGTTTTCAGTATTACTTTTATATTTTTTAGGTTTAAATTTCTTTGACTCTTTTATTACATCCCCAAGTTTATCAAAATCGTCTAATTTTAATATATAACCATTTTCACTAAAATTTTCAATTATTTGAAGTTGATGATCATTTGTGTGTTCTCCATACTTTTCTAAGCGTGCAGCAGCTATTACTTTTTTATTATTTTTTAGTCCCGCTATTATAGAACCAACACCGCCATGAGTTATCAATAAATCACATTTTTCAATTAATTCATCAAACTTATCCATAGGTATTAAATCGAAAATTTCCATATCATCAGATTTAAAATCTGCTGATGACCCTGCTTGTACTACGACTTTCTCTTTTATAACTTTAAGATCTATTTGCTTTTGTACCGCTTCAAGTAATCTATAAAATTTTTTATCCTGAGTTCCAAGTGTTATCAAAATCATAGAAAACTAACCTCCTACAAACTTTTATTTGATAAAACATTAATCCATATTTTTAATATACTTTCTTTAGAAAATTCTTGAGATTTTTTTATTGCATCTTTTTTCATCTTTTCCCTAATTTTTAAATTACTCATATATTTTTCTAATGTGTCAACATATTTATCTTCATTCCTATCTTTTATTATATATCCATTTACACCATCATCAATTATATCACATACTCCACTTTCAGTTTCATATGCAATACAAGGTACACCATAACTCATTGCTTCAATAAGTACCATAGGTAAGCCTTCCGTAATTGATGTCATAGCAAATATACTTGAATTAAGCATATATTCTTCGATTTCATCATGATTCATATATCCCAATAATAATACTTTTTCTTCTAATTTTTTTTCTTTAATCAAACTAGATAAATTATTAAATTCATCTCCATCGCCTATTATAAACAATTTAGAGTCTTTAATATTTGCTTTATCATATATTCCAATTAATTCATTTAATCTTTTTCCAGTATGAAGTCTACCTACACTTATTATATTTTTATTTTTAACATCAGATTTTTTATTAGGATCTACTGTAAACATATTTGGAACTAATATAACTTTAGTATGATTATTTTTTGATAAAAATTTCTCATAATCATTTTTCAATGTTGTCGTAAGAGCAAATAGATAATCAATATTATAATAATTATTTTTTATTGTATTAATATATTTTTTATCATTATTATGATGTTTATGCTCTTGAGCAATTTTTATTTTATAATTAGCGCCATAACTACTTAAAAGTTTACTAAATTCCATTCTAGTAGAAATAATTGCATCACTTTTATTATTAATTATTTCTTTAATTATTAAATATTTTTTCTTAAATAAAATATTTATTGATTTTATAACTTCACCAAATAGCGATATGAATTTTTTATCTTTAATACATTGTTTTAATTCATCTCTATTAGGTTCACCGTTATACAAAAATTTTACTTTTATTTTTTTATCTAACTCATTTAACCTACTATTATTTAATTTATAAAATGAAACTATTTCAACATTATATTTTTTAGATAATGCATTTGCAGTATTTATTGTAGATGTCTCTATTCCACCATATCCTAAATGTAAAGCTAAAAATGTTAAATTTTTTACTTTATCACTTTTCTTATAACTTTCATTTAATCTTAATTTTATTATAAGTAATATTATTAATAAAACTAAAAATATTGAAAAATTAGTATATATATATGTGTATCCTGAAAGTATACTTATTGAAAAGAATATTCCAAGACCCATATAAAGCAAATATGTTTCTAAGTCATTAGTTTTAAAATTTTTAATTATATATATAGTAGCTTTAATAAATGTAAGTATTGGAATAATTAACATACATATAAATCCAAATATTCCATAATTAAATAAGGCCATGAAGAAATCACTTTCTTCAGATAATGTATTTTCTTGAATTAAAAAGCCTATACCAAATAATTTATATTCTATATCTGATATATTAAATTTGTACTTAGAATAATAAAATTGCCTTTTTCTATTTTCAGATGGATGAATTTTACCTTTCTTATATAATTTAGTTAAATAATTTGTAGATAAATTGTTCCATTTTTTATATAATTTTAATTCAGTTACATTACCTTTATTATTTTTAATTAATTCATCTATTTTTTCTATATTCAAACTTCCATCTACTAATTTCATATTATAGCCATCTAAAGTTGTGTTTTTATTAGAATTATTTATTTGTACATTAGTATAAACAGGAGTGTATTTATATAAAACCACCATGCTTATTGCACATACACTTACAAATACTAAATTAAATATATTATTTTTAAATATTTTCGAATAAAACATTAAAAATATTGATATTATTATATATATTATCAAAGATACTAATACAATCAAATAAGGTGTTCTAGTTCCAAGAATCATTATAGTAATTATTATAGGAGTTAATGATAATATCTTTTTATACCAACTATTTCTTGGCTTTAATATTGTATAAAGAAGTATTGGAAACATTATTGAAATAGCATGTCCAAGTATTTGTCCTGAATCATACCATCCTTTAAATCCTTTTTTAAACTTGTCAGCATATTCGTATGTCATACCAGATGTACCAGTTATAACTGAAAGCAATAATAATCCAGTATAAATTATAAAAGTTATTAAAACAGTTTTTTTAATATTATCAAACATTTCTTTTTTATCTTCGTAGTGCTTATACAATACATAATATATTATAAATATAGCAATCATATATATAATGTTAATTAAAAATCTAAATTCATGCATTATAACATTATTACTTATATATAATCTATATAGTATCATATAATGTCCTAGCATAAATATTAAAAATAAGAATGCATAAATAAACCATCTTTTCTTATTATTTTCATATTTGAAAAACATATATAATGCGACTATAAAAATAAATAATGGTTTTACAAATGTAGATATTTGAATTTTTAATATACCATCTAAATATAAATTAGATAAAATATCAAATAATGGTTGCAATATCACATATATTGACATCAATTTTAAAATATTTCGTTGTTCATTTTTGCTCACTTTATCACATCCTAAAATATTATTTGAGTAGTTCTAATGTTTTTTTCATTATTTCTTCATTATCACCTTTATAATTTTTCATATTATTATCTAAATCTTTAAAAGAAACTTTACCATCTAGTATATCTTTCATCATATATTTTAAAGATTCATCATCGTTTTTTACAATTATTCCATATTTTCCATCTTCAAGTATTTCTCTTGGACCTACTATATCTGTTGTTAATACTTTTGTTTTTAATAATAAAGCTTCCTTTATTACTATACCATACCCTTCCATATAACTTGAAAGAACAAAAAAATCTGCTGCTTTTATATATGGATATGGGTTAGTTTTAAGTCCTAACATTTCTACTTTATCTTCTACATCATACTCATGTACCATATTTTTTATTTTTTCAAAATTTGGGCCATCACCAACAAGTTGAATTTTAAAATTATAACCCAAATCCTTTAAATATTTTGCTGCCATAACTAACCTATCCTGTCGTTTTTGATCACGCATTTTAGCAACATTTACAAAAGTAAAAACATCGTTCTTAACTTCAAACTCTTTTGACTTTTCTAATATTTCATTTTCATTTATAAAATTATATATTACTTCTACCTTATTTTCTGGAATACTATATTTATCACAAAAAATAGTTTTTGCTTCTTTTGATACACATATTACCTTATCTAATTTTGAATATGTATTTTTTATCTCTTTTTCGCCAATACCTATATCAAATTTTGATACATCGTTATGGATCCATCCATATTTTTTTATTTTTTTATTTATATCTGCAACCCAAGTACCACATCTACCTTCCATATAACCTAAGGCAGCATAATAGTCTTTTTTATTTGCAATTTTATTTATAACTTTTCTTCTATAAAAAGGTATATATCTAAATAAAGCATATGAAAATATGTTTTTCTTTAATCTATATACATTTACATTCTTTGGAACAAAATCCATTAATGATCCAACTGGCTCTAATAAATACAAATCTATTTCAAAATTTTTATTTAAATAATTGAGTGTATCTGTTAAGGCTTTTTCTGCTCCACCCATATCCATAGTATAACCAAATATTAATATCTTTTTCATACAATCATCCTCTAATTTTATAAACTATATAAGTAGGTATATATAAAAGTAATACTTTAAACTTACATTTTACTTCACTTAAAGTTGTTTTAAAACCAACTTTGCTATAAAAACTAAATAATATATAAGCATATACATTATATAATTTATTATCAATATCTAATAGTTCTTTATGATATAATCTATTTCCCTTAGGATTCCTTTTTACTAAAGAAAAATAATTTGACGAATATCCATTATCTAGATATTTTACGGAAGCAGCAACATAATTTTTACACATAAACATATAATTTTTATCTATTCTATTATATAAAAGAGCTTCAGGAACAAATTTTTCACCTTCAAAAATTGGAAAACGATATTTTTCAATTACAGATTTTTTAAAAGTGAGAAGTTTATCACCTTTTACTTTATGCCTATTATATAAATCATGGTATTTAGTAATTAAATTATCATCAGGAAACATAGTTCCTACTATCTTTTTTTTATTATCAATATAATTATTTAAATATATTATACCAGCAATATTATTATCAAGATTAACATAATCACTATTTATTTTTTCAATTGAGCCTTTAGTAAGTATATCATCAGAATCTATGCAAAGAAAAATATCACCTTTAGCGTTATCTAAACCGACATTATACGCAGATTGCTTGCCACCGTTTTCTTTATATACATAATTTATTTTTATTTTTTTCTCTTTTTTTAATTTTTCAATATATTCTTTAGTGTCATCAATAGATCCATCATCAACTATTAACCATTCAAAATTTGCTTTATCTTGCTTTAATAATGATTCATATAATTTTTCTAATTCTTTTCGCCTATTATATGTTGGTGTAAAAACTGTTATCATTAAATAAACCTCCACATTAATTTATAGTAAAGCTTTTTTAATTTTCTAATGAATGTATCATTTATAATATTATCTAAAACTTTTCTTTTCTTCAATTCCTTTATATATAATTTTTTATCATTTTTATCTAATGTTTTAGACTTAAATATAACTGCATTTGATATAAAACTTCTATATAGTCTATCATTTTGTTTATATTTAATATCGATAAGTCTATCATATTGATGTAACATATCATAGGCTTTTTTTATTCTCTTTTCCCTTGAATCAGATGACATAATACTATTTTGTCTTTGAACATAATTATATCCATAATAATCTAAATAGTAAATATATTTAGACTTCATAACTATTTCAGGCGTAAGCCCAAAGTCTTCATGTATCATACCTTTAACATATTGAAATTTATTTTTTTTCCAAAATTTTAGATTATATATGTAACTCCATGCTGGTTCAAAAAATTCAAGTTTAACTAAATCATCGAAACAAACTCTACCACTAAATGTAAAACCTTGTTCATATCTTATCAAATTTCCCAAATCATCAACCAATCTTATTTTAATTTTTATTAAATCTATATTTTTATTAGAAATTAATACTTGATTAACTCTTTCCAAATAGTCTAAATCTATGTAATCGTCACTATCAATCAATACTAAATAATCACCCGTAGCATATTTAATACCATAATTTCTAGCATCACTAAGTCCACCATTTTCTTTTTTATAACTTTTAAAGCGATTATCTTTTTTAACATATTCATCAATTATTTGTTGAGAATTATCCTTAGTACCATCATTTACTATTATTACTTCAAAATTTTTATAAGTTTGGTTAATAATACTATTTAAACATTTATCAATATATTTTTCTACATTATATACTGGAATTACTATACTAAATTTCATAAATCACCATCATATTTCTTCAATAATACTATCTATATATTTTTTATCATTTATTTCTTCTAATTTATCTTGTTCCATTACTTCATTTACAATCTTATTTTTAACTGCTTTTTTCTCTTTTGCATTTTCTCTAAACCATTCATACTCCAAGTCTAAATGTCCTAAATCTATAGCCTTTATACCTATAGATGCAAGATCATACGCTAAAACAGTTGCAGTTGGTCCTAAAGCTATTAAAACGATTTCATCGTTGTGATTTTTCTTTACAGTATTATATATTTTTTCATATTTTGAAAAAGCATTTTTATTAGGGCATAATATTCTTTTTATACTTTTAGAATTATCAAACAAATCATTATTTACTCCTAATCTACTATACTTTCCTTCTACAATCATGATGTTCTTACCATCCCATAATTTCTTTAAATTTTGGAATATCTCTAAACTTATGCTCGTATCTTTATATCTTATATATGGTCTTGTTATACATGAATCACAGTAAGTTTTATTTTTATACTTTTTATTTAAATAAATATTTTTATAATCTTTTATTTGTTCTAACCAAAATATTTCCTCATTATATTTTAATTTCCTTGTAATTTTATATGTATATACTGCTGGTATACAAACAGCTATAAAATTATCTTGAGAGAATAAAATCTTTTCTAACCTCTTTTGTAGATTGGCATCAAAATCTTGAAATTTGATAGAACTACCATTTATTATATTAAATTCCCCATCACCATATCTACATACAGATAAATTATTATCTATTATATATTTTATAGATTTCATAGAATTCATAACCTTAGGTGGTCGTTTAAAAATATATATAATTCTAGTTACAACATATAAATAACTTAAATGTAAAAAATGTTTGATATGAGTTATCATAAATCACCCTCTATTAAATTTTAATATATAATCTATAACTTCACGAACAGCACCATTACCGCCATTAACACTACTTATGTAATTAGCAATTTTTTTAATTTCTTTACAAGCATCATTTGGGCACGCTATAAAGCCCCCAAATTTTTTAATTTCCATCATACATTCTAAATCAACTAAGTCATCCCCTACATAAGCAACATTTTTTAAAGTATAATTTTTGTCATGTTTTTCGTTATAAGTATTTAATATTTCTTGAATTTTTGATTCTTTATTGCTTACATTTTGATAGATTTCTGTAATTCCTAAATCTTTACATCTATTTTCAACAATTTTACTATTTCTAGCTGTTATAATAACAGGAATGATATCTAATTTTGGTAAGATATTTTTTATGCCACATCCATCTTTAATATCAAATACTTTAAATATTTCTCCATCATTTCCCATATAAATTTTTCCATCTGTTAGAGTACCATCAACATCCATAAAAAAGAACTTAATCATAATCTCATACCCTTCTTATTTTCAGTTTGTTGATTATTTTCTATTATATTTTCAAATTGACTAGTTGTAACAAAAAATAAATTATTAATACTCTTTTTCTCAAAAAAATCTGAAAGCATCTTTGAAATTAAAAAATTTGTATGGTTAGGATTATCTAAAACGTTTGATAACTCTAAATCAGAACTTGCATAGTTATTTGGTGTATAACTATACCCATCAAGACCAGCTATTCCAACAGAATTTACATTTAACTTATCTAATAAATATAATAATAAAATCGTTGAATTATCAATATGTTCATTACCTGGACTTACTAAATCAGTAAATGCAACAATATTTTCTTTATCATCATTTTTATTTTGCTTGATATTAGAAGTAATTATTTTTTTATAATTTTTGTAATTATCTTCATTTTTCAAATTTGTATAACGTCTCGTATTACTTATAAAAATATAATCACATTTTAAATTTTGTGGTATGAAGCCAACTGAAATTACTATTGGATTTGTTTCATTTATATACTCCTGTATTTTATCTTTTTCTATTTTTATTGTGCTACCAGGTGCTAAAAGTAAAATGTTTTTCCCAAAAAATTCTTTTTTTAAATTATCTAAACCAAGTGCAGTTGGAATACTACTTTTTAAACTTTCTAGATATGTTTTTTCTAGTAAATCGTAATCATATCTTTTACGAGCCAATCCAATTTTATCAAGAATATATCTAATTGTTTTTGATCTTATACTACTTTTTTCCGTTAGATATGCAATATTATTAACATGAGCTCCATAACTACCAGCAATAAAATATGGTGTTGAATATCCCCAATTACATTTAGTCCTTAAATTATCCATATAATCATCAATTACATCTAATAGTGAATCAATATCATATTCATAGCCCCATTTTGTATTTAAGTATTGCGCTATTAATTCAGTTGGTGTATTACCAGCACCTCTACCCATACCAGAAATAGTTCCATCAATAACGCCTTCTCTTTTACCAGAAGAAATTCTAGTAAATTCTTGAGAAAGTGCATTAGATAATTGCATGTTGTTATGTGAGTGAAATCCAACTTTGCAGGAAGAAATTAAATATTTATCAATTATCTCAAATACTTTAGTTAAATCTTCAGGATACATAGATCCAAAAGTATCAACAATAGAAAAACTATATGGTTCAACCTCATTAATAAGTTTAATAAATTCTATAAGTTCTTCTTCAGTATATCCTAAAATATCAACAGGTTGAACAAATAATTTATAACCTTTTTCTTTAATTTTTTTACATGCTTCTATTGCACCATATCTTTCATTTTTAAAGAAACACTCTCTAACTGCATCTATTGATTCATTATCGCACTCATCTAAATTATCTACAGAAAATCTACTATAATCAGCTAATACCGTAAACATAGTTCCATTTTTATCTTTAGGAATAAATCTTTTGGCATCTTGTGAGTTTCTAAAAACAGTTTTTCCCTCACCAAAACCTTCATTTTGAAAAAAACCAATTTCAATAAAGTCTATTTTCGTTTTTAATAAGCCATCAATAATACCTTTTATTACATTATCACCAAATTTTTTATCAATTAAATATGCTCCATCTCTTAATGTACAATCAAGTAATTGTATATGTTTCACTTAGTATCGTCCTTCCCATTATTTATAATCATCATATATATTGCATTAGCAATTTCAAAATCTTCTGGATAATCTATATCTACACATTCTATTCCATTTACTTCTACAATTAATGGGTTGATACCAATACGTCTTTTATATTTAGTGAATACTTCTTTTTTAAAAACATAAGCTGCAGAAACTTCACTATATATAGGATTTAAATCTTGTGTTCTAGGAACATTTTCAGCATTGAAATTAATAGGCTTATTTTCAGTATTCCATAATAATTTTTGTATTTTTTCACCAGTAAAAGCAGAATCATATTGTCCTTCCTTTACAGAACTAAAACATTTATTAATATGCTCTATACTAACAAATGGTGATGTGCAATGGCATACGGCATAAATATCAGCATCAACTATTTTCATAAATTCAGAAATAATATCCTGTGGTGTAGCCTCTTGTGTATCAAGAAATTCTGGCCTTTTTAAGAATTTAACACCAGGTATTAAATATTCCTTAATTGCTTCATTACTACAAAAAACATATAATTCATCAATTTCACTACACTTAACTAATGTTTTAAGAAATACTGTTATTAATGCAGTTCCATCATCAAATTTTTTTGTATTTTTTCCAGGTGTCCTTTGATTATTTAGTTTTATTGGTACAAATGCTACTGTTTTCATTATTTCTCCTACTTTCTAAAAATTCAAATCCTAAAGCTATTTTATCTTTTACAAAATTTAATTGTTCAAGAGATGATGATGTTATTGTTATAGCTTTATCAAAATTAACATTTTTATTATAATTTAAAATTTCAATTGGTATATTTTTACTTACTATATTTACTTTATTATTTATTTTTTTATAATCAAAATTATCTCTTGGATGTGCCTTTATATATACATCATAATCTTTAATATAATCATTTATAATTTGAGTATATATATCTATTTGATCTTTCATACTAAGTACCATCTTATCAACAAAAAGTGGTTGTGTTAATAATAATATTTTTTTTCCTTTTTTAGTCATGTCTATATTATCATTCATAAATATGTTATATATTAATAATTTATCATCTTCATTAATTTTGGAAAACAATTCTTTTCTAGGTACTTCTACAACATTTTTATTCTTAATAAATATTTTTGATTTATCATTTACTTCTATATCTATAACATATTTAGATTGCCCAAAAAAGTCATAACCTATATGTAAAATCTTTTTTATTATTTTCTTAATTCTATACTTAAAGTCTGGATTTAAAAATGTTGTTCTATATTTAAAATTACCTTTAATATAGTAGAATGCATCTAATCCATCCTCGATTAAATGATACTTAATTTTCATATCAATTAAATATGCCCCAATCGTAGTCCAATCATTATAAACATATATATCCTTATAATTTTTAAAGTCAATATCACTGTTTTTTTGAAATAAATCTATCATTTCATTTTTTCGAAAAATTTTTCTTTCTATATTTTCTTTATTAAATAATTCACTGATCTTTATTTCATCATAATAAATAACTGACATAAATAAATTTGACTTTTTTAAATTTTTAATTAATTTTTGACAATCTGGTATACTACTACATATAACTATATCAGATTTTTGTTTTGAAATAATTGTCTTTACAAGAGTTACATATACTTGATAATATGTACTACAAACATATATACTATTTTTCATTAATCAAATTCTTCTTTCTATTTAAAATAAAACTTTTAAATTTAGATATATCCTCTTTATTAAACATAATAAACATACTTACGACTAATCCAATAATTCCACATATAATTGCATCTATAATTAGCATAAACCAACTATTAACTACAAGAATTTTTGAAATTAATATAAATATAACTGCTATAACTGATGAACTTAGTATTGATTTTATTATTGGCTCATAAAATGATGTCAATTTTGCATTTAGACATTTTGCAGAGTACATTGGTGTAAATGTCAAATTCTTTATTATTCCAGTTATAACACTTACTCCAGCAACAACAATAATTGGTTCAGATATTAAATTTAATTTTAATATAACAAATACTATAGCTATATTTAAAAATCCAATACCCAATGTCATTAATGAATTTAATTTTATTTTATTAGTTATAGTAAATACACTAAATAAAATATTTATTGATGTTCCTACTATACTTCCAGATAAAGTTATTAATGTTAATATAGTAAGTAAACTTGCATTTTCATTTGGTAACCATAATTTATAAAATGGAAATGCAAAACACATTATTCCTACCAATACGACATTTGAAAATAATGAAACAATTTTCATTGAAAATCTTATATCTTTAATTATTTCATTATCTTTTAGTGCAAACTTCTTTGTCATATTTGGTTGAAAAATATTAACTAAAAGCGCAGTTAATAAACTAACAGATGATGATATGGTTTTAGATATTGAAAGTTGTCCCATTGCAGTTGCACTTATAAAAATATTAGAAATTAACAAATCTAATCCATCAGACAAAATTTGTCCTAATTTAGTAATAGTATTCCATACTCCAGATATAAAAATTTCTATAATTTTTTTTATATCAAAATATTTCATTTTTACCTTGATAAATGGTAAAAATTTCTTTGTATATTTAACATTGAAAAATAGTAAATATGCTGTTGAACATATAGTAGCAATACCAACTAAAATAATATTGGCACCAAAAATTTTAAATAATATAAACATTACAACAACTTTTAAAATTCCTGATTCCATATTTCTAATTGTAAATAACTCTATCTTATCTCCTGCGTATGTTGATACTGAATATGTAGTATTTATTAAACTCAAGAAAAAATTAATAAAAATTAATAAAAATAATATTTTAACACTAAAAATTAGTTTACTTGGTATAACTATTAAACTATTCAAATATATTACACAAAATATTGATGGAATTAATAGTAAAAGTATTATAAAAATATTAGTTACTAGAACACTTGTAAAATACTTATTAGCATCTTCATGTTTTTTTTCAAAAATAGCAACAGAAATGAATCTTGAGGCCATAGAATTTATTGCAAGTGTAACAATCGATGCATAATTAACAAAATTATTTGCTAAAGAAACAAATCCGTATGCATCTGTACCTATATTTTTAGTTATATAAGGGGTTAGAAAAAAATTAATTCCTAATGTTGTTATAAATGAAACAAGGCAAGCCAATACATTTATAAATAATTTTTTACTTTTCATTTTTGCTCCTTTTTTTATGATCAAATATTATATCAGTCTTAAGTACAAATATAATTAAACATAATAGTAATATCCCATATATGATGTAACCTATATGTGTATCTACTAAAAGCCATATAACTGATGCTGTTGAGAACAAGGCAGTTATTAAATAAATTATTAAAACAGTTTTTCTTACACTATAATTTCTCTTTAAAAATTGGTGATGAAAGTGGCTTTTATCAGGTGTGCCAATACTTTCACCCTTTAATTTTCTTCTTATTATAGCGCATAATGTATCAAAGATTGGTACAGTTAATATACCTAATGGAATTATTATTGAAGAAGTTATTAAAGTCTTAAATCCAAGTAATGTTACAACGGACATAGTAAATCCTAAAAACATTGATCCTGAATCACCCATAAATATCTTTGCTGGATTAAAATTATGAACTAAAAATCCTAATGTTGATCCTAACATAGTAAATGTAATTACAACTGAAAGCCCAATTCTTCCTTGAAAATATGCTATAACACCGATAGTTAAGAAAAATATTGAACTTATTCCACCAGCAAGACCATCAAGCCCATCTATCAAATTCATACAATTGATACATCCTAATATAAATATAATTGTTATTATATATGCGAATTTTCCAAAATTAACATATATTCCAAACATAGATGCATCTGAAAGTAAAAGTTTACCATAAAATACAACTATTAAAGCAGCAACTAATTGCCCAATTAACTTATATTGAGGTTTAATTGGATTTATATCATCAATTATTCCAGTAATAAGTAATATAAAACTTCCAATTAAAATTGAATTCATAGTTGGTGTATGTTCACCAAAAATCATATAGCCAAGTAAAAATCCACCATAAATTCCTAACCCACCTAAACGTGGCATAGGTACAGTATGTACCTTTCTTTCATTAGGTTCATCTATAGCCCCTATATGAAATGCAATCTTTTTAATAAAAGGTGTAATAACTACAACAAATATAAATGGAATAAAAACCATAGTTAATATCGTTGTCAAATTTACATTATTCATTTTACCACCAATATAATTATAACATATTTAATATCAATTATAAAGTTTTTGCAAAAAAAGTCGAAATAAATTTCAAATTTTATGTTAAAACTTTATTTTTATTTAAAAGTACGATATAATAATCTTGGTGATGATATGAGTAAAAGAAATATTGACTTATCATATTTAAGTAATGATGAATATGATCTAGATAAAACTTCTTCATTTACAGATATAATGTCTAGAAGTGAAAGAAAAAAAAGAGAATATGAAAAGCAACATGAAGATAATGATGATATAGAAAAAATGGTAAATGAAAAGAAAAGAAATATCGAAGATATCGAAAATACAAAAGATATAGAAAAGAAAGAATTTGATAAGGCCTCTATTGAAATAGATAAAAAACTAAATAAAAAAGAAAAGGTCACTATCAAAGAAGAAGATGTAAAAGATAACAAAAAAAGCCAAGTACAATCTAATGAAATAACTGAAGATGATAAATTAGCTAAAACACAAATACTAGAACTTACTAGACAAATGAAATTCAATTTCGAAGAAACGAAAAAAGAAAATAACGAAAATAAGAAAAAAGGAATTTCTATATTAAATATAATTGGTGAAGTAAATTTATTATGTATTGCTTACTATATATATTTATTAATATTTACAAATTATCAAAATAACAAACAAAATTATATGATTTCAGGCGGTATTGTAATTTTATTAGTAATGTTATTTGGTATTTCAGTTATCACTGGTAAAAAAGCAAGTAAAGTTTTCAACATATTAAATATATTAGTTATTATAGCATTTATTGCATTTCATGCTTACACATTAATAGAATTTTAATCAACAAAAAATGGAGTTTACTAATTCTCCATTTTTTTATTATCACTATTTACTTTTATAAGCATAAAAAGCATCATCAAAAAGCATACACTACTTAAAACTAAAGTCAAAGATAAGTATTTATCTTTTTCTTGTGTTAATCTATCTAACATAGTTGAATCATATCTTTGAACTGAATTTTCTTTAGTATCATATAAATAATATCCTTCATAACCAGTAAATGTGTTAGTCGCATACAATAAATAATAATCATCTACCTCATCTATTTTATACGCTGAGACTTCTTCATCATTTATATTAATAGTAACACTTTCATATTTACTATTTTTATTTTCATGAATATATAAATTCATGACATCAAATTTAAATTCCTTATATTCATAATATTTGTCATTATTACTATCATAGGCAAACATTGAAATATTACCTTTTTCATCCTTTAATCCAATTAAAGTTACATCTGTAATACTATTATAAAATGCAGGTATATCGAAATTATTTATTTTTACAGTAGTAGCCTCATAACCATCCATATTTTTTAATAATTCTTTACGCTTAACAACAGTATAATTTGAATCCCCTATTTTTACTTTTATAGGATCTTTTTCAGGTACTGTTATAGTTAATTTATATGTTCTTTCATTTCCGTTTTCAGCGGCAACTACTACATTTATAGTATTTATACCTTCAGTAAGTGATACTTCTCCAGCACCTTTTACAGTAGCCTTATTATCTTCTTTTGTTGCATTTATTTTAATTTTATCTAATCCATCTTCAACAGTTAAACTATATTCTAAAGTATTCTTATCAAATTTAGGATTTAATTCATAACCCTCTATATTTAAATCTTTTAAATAATTATTTGAACTATATGTTGGATTAACATCAATAGATGGTGGAGTATTTTTAGGAACAACAGTTATTGTAACTGATTTAGTACCATTCCAACAAGAATCATTAGTTGGATCACATAAATAATTTTTATCAACAGGTTTAAATATTATACTAGTAGTTCCTACAGAATTTGCCTTAAAATATACAGTATCAACAAAATTATTTACTTCAATTTCTGATGTTTTTTCACCGGCAAGTATATTATTATTTGAAGAAATTAAAGAGTAAGTTCCCCATAAATTTGTAGTCCTTATTGTTATTCCAACAGAACTACCAACGGTTACTGTCCTACTTGATGCTGATATACTTGCATCACCCGCATTTACCTTTAACATAAAACAAGAAGTAATAAGTAAGGTAATAAGTAGATTAAATTTTTTCATAAAAATTTCCTTTCTATTGAACAATACTTGAATAATCTTTTAACATATATTTTTTTATTCTTATAAAATCAAGTGCATTAATAGAGCCATCCTTTGTAATATCTGAAGCTTCGAAATTAACTCCACTTAATGTCAATTGCTTTAGCATATATTTTTTTATTCTTATAAAATCAAGTGCATTAATAGAGCCATCACCATTAACATCACCATATATTACTATTTCATATGTTTTAGTTTCATTACCTACAGTAACTGTAACTTTGTCTCCAGTAGCAATAGTTCCACTATTTTTGTCTTTAGAACTACTATTTTTTAGTGTTACTGTTGCATTTTTATTAGCATTTAATATTTTTTCTTTAATAATACTTATATTAGTTCCTACAGCAATTCCACTTAAATATTTATCATTATTTTTAATTCCAGCATTATTTAATGTTGTTTTAACATCAACTGGGTCTTCTAGTTTAGTTCCAGTAAGTTTTATGTTTATAACATAGTTTCTAACATCACCATTTTGTGCAGTTACTTTTATAGTTTTAGTAGTATTTTCTTTTATTTCAAATGTTCCAGTACCCTCTATTTTAGCAGTACTATTTTTTGCAACTGCGCCTATAGTTATTTTTGGATTGTTAATATCTAAGTTGTAATTATAAGTTGTAACTTCACTATTAAATCCAATTATATTAGTTCCATTTAGTGAAATACTCTTTAAGTGATTGTTTGGCCATCCACTTTTAGTAGGAAGTGCAGTACTTGTAGGCATATCACTATAAACTGGAATATAAAATGTGTAACTTAAACCAAGCATATTATTATTGTAGTATGATCTATATGTAGTTACAGCCTCGCTTGATGGAGCGGATATATTTTGCATATATTGATGTGAATAATTGTTATGGGTTGGAGTTCTACCAATTGATTTCAAATAATTATATACAACATCATATTTTTTAAAATAACTAGTATCTTGTCCAGGAGCAACATAATTATCAAAAATCCAAATAGCCCCACCTGTTATAGCTTTTTCTTCAGTATCCCAAGGCCTTAAAGTATTGGCATCAGTATTTGCAGCAAAGTCAAGGCCTCTATAAACTGGATTGCTTCCACCAGTTGCGCCAATATTATAAAAATTAAACATTTTATTATATGCTCCACTTATTGCAGTACCAGCAGTTGGACCATTTGATACTTCTTCTTTAGATAATGATGCTAAATAGATAGGATTAACTTTACTAGTTTTACCTGCATTAACAAAATTATCAGTAAATTTACTTAAATAATCATTTCCAAATATACTAGAAATACTCTTTTTTAAATTATCATCTGAAACAGTACTATCATAAGACAATGTTTCAAATTGAAATATATACATATCAGATAAAAAGTTTCTAGGATCCATATAATATGCTATAGTATCATAATTTGCTTTATACCATGGGTCAGAGCCAGTTGTATCATCATAAGCGATATAGCGGTCATTAACATAATCGAATGAATCGCTATCTAATGAAAGATATGCATAGTTACTTGACATACTTCTTCTAAGTAATGCTCTACTACCATATGTTTGATTTGTTACAGCATCTGAAAATTTAAGCCCTGTATCTATTTTTTTAAATGACCAATTAGGATGGGCAGATTTTAATACTGCTAATTTATTCCAATAAGTTTCTGGAAATCCTGCAGTTTTAAATTCGTTTTTTAATTCATCTGTTAAAGCGGATTTTGATAAATATGTACCACAATAATAACCATAATAAATTTTTCCGTTATAAGGGAACTTAACATATAAATAAGAACTTGGACATATACTATTATTTGATTTAATTTCAGGTGTATTAGTTAATACGGTTACTTCATCACCTGTATCTAACCATACTGCTCCACTATTATATGAATTAAGATTTTTATCTTTATATAAGCAATATCCAGTAGACCCACTATACAAACTACATTTTGACCCACTATTATTAATTACTGTAGCCTGATAATCTGCTTTAACTATTCCTACAAACAAAAAAGGTAATATAAATGAACATATAACATTTAACAACTTATATTTTTGTTTCATTTATATCACCTTACCTCTAACATATATTATATCAAATTTCGACATATTTGTATATATTATAGGCAATATTTCCATTACTTTACATTTTTATATATTCTTATATTCTTACTACCATACTTTTTTTCTTTTATTATATTTAAATTTATATTAAATACTTCATTTTCATATTCACAAATTATTATTCCATCATCTTTTAATAGATTATAATTAATTATTTTATTAAGTGAATCTTGAATTAAATTTAATTTATATGGTGGATCTAAAAATATTATATCAAATTTAATGTTTTTAGATTTAAAGTATTCTAGTGCCTCTTTATAATCATTGTTTATAACAATTACTTCTTCATCTATGTTACTTATATTTTTTTTAATTATATCTATAAGTTTATTATTTTTTTCTACTAGGTATGCTTTAGAACTGCCATTACTTAATGCTTCTATAGCAAGTGAACCACTACCTGCAAATAAATCTAAAACAATACTATTTTTTAGTTTATTTTGTATACTCGCAAATAATGATTCTTTTACTCTATCCATAGTTGGCCTTGTACCATCAATATCAAATCCTATTATATTTTTTCCTTTATATTTACCACTAATTACTCTCATACTGTCACCAAACTAATTATATCATATTTATTTTAATGATGAAATAATATTACTTATCATAGAAAAAGTTGATAATGCTTTATCTATTTTATCACTAGGTCTAAGTCTATAGTTGATCCTAACTTCTTCAATAAAATCATTTATTTTATCTGGATTTCTATTAAGTATTTTATACCAATATGAATTTTCATGTAAATATCTTATAAATAGTGGGTTACTTTTTAATTTAAATTGAGTATCTAATGTCATTAATCCTCAAAATGTTTATATAATGGTCTAGGTTTATAGGCTGGTTTACTATCCGATGTATTATCTTTTTTAGAAAAATCTTGTACTACGCCAAGTACTCTTTGAACATTACCGATGCCTTCTTGTAACCCATCTAAATCTACATTTTTAAACCAATTTACTACCTCACTCAATGTAAGACCAGCAATCGCTGTTTTACCTGCCTTAGTTTCTACTTTTTCTTCCTTTTTTAAATATGTAGACCATGCTTCTTCCTTATCACCATATAAATCGTACATTTCATAAAATTTTTGCCATGTCATTTCATTATTTCTAACATATTTGATTAATTGTGGGTTATTTTTAACAAATTCCTTAAACTCATCTTTTTTCATATAACACCTGCCTATTAAAATATATGAAAAAAAGAGTTTAATTATAATAAATTCTTTAAAGTAATTACTATAATTATTCTCCTATACAATATGGATATTCAATTTTATTAATTTTAGTTCTTTTAATTTCATTTAATTCTTTATTATTTCCTTTTGTCTTTACTAATAAGTAATTTCCAGTATGACCTATTATATAGCCATCCTTATATACCTCTGGTAAAAATTCTACTTCCTTACCTATAAATTTAGAAAAATATTCTATTTCTAATTGTTTACTTATATTTAATAACTCTCTAACTCTCATCTTTTTAGTAGTTTCATCTATATGATTAGGTAATTCTTCTGCTTTAGTACCTGCCCTAAGAGAAAATGGAAATACATGTATTTTAGAAAATTTTATCTTTTTTACAGTATCTATAGTTTCATTAAAATACTCATCTGTTTCCCCGGGAAAACCTACTATTATATCAGTTGTTATAGATATATTTGGTCTTATCTTTCTTATGTTTTCTATTTTATTTATAAAGTAGTTTTTGTCATATTTTCTATTCATACTTTTAAGAATAAAATCCGATCCACTTTGTAGTGGAATATGCATGTGATCTACTAAAATATTTGTAGATTTTAATACTTTCATAAATTCATCATCTAATTCTGTTATTTCGATACTAGATATTCTAAGTCTCTCAAGTCCATCTATGCATACTAATTCACTCAATAATTTAGAAAAGTTATAATCTTTTAAATCTGATCCATAGTGTCCTGTATGAATACCTGTTAACACTATTTCTTTATGTCCATCTTTAATTAAATTCTTTATCTCTTCTTTTATGACACTTGAATCCTTACTTCTTACTTTACCTCTCGCATATGGAATTATACAATAACTACAATAGTTTTCACAACCATCTTCTATTTTTACAAATGCCCTAGTTTTATTAAAATTATTTAAACACATATTTTCAAATTTTTTATCCATTATATTTTCTATATGTAATATTTTTTTATTATTTTTTCTATATTCTTCTATATAATCTACTATTTTACTTTTTCCATCATTTCCTAATATTATAGATACATTAAGTTTATCAAGTAATTTATAATTTACTTGAGACATACACCCAGTTGCAACAACTATGGAATCTTTATGATTATTTAAAATATGTCTTATTGTCTTTAAAGATTTTTTATCACTAGTATTAGTTACAGTACATGTATTTACTATAAATATATCAGAGTCTTCTATACTTCCTTCTTTATATCCAGCATTTATCAATTTATCTTTCATAACATTAGATTCATATGTATTAACCTTACAACCTAATGTATAAATATAAAACTTCATAAAATCACATCCATAATCAATTTTACACTATTATTATATAAAAATCTACAAAAAAGCAAGGATTAATTATTTCCTTGCATTTGTTTAGCAACTTCTTCTGCAAAATTTTCTTCTCTTTTTTGCATTCCTTCTCCTACTTCAAAACGAATCATAGTAGTAATTGTTCCACCATTATTTTTAACGAAATCTGCAACTGTTTCTTTGTTTTCTGCTTTTACAAATATTTGATTTTCTAGGCATACTTCTTCATAATATTTTTTAACCTTACCAACAAGTATTCCTTCAATTCTATCTGCAGGTTTTCCTTCGTTTAATAATTGTTCTTTCATTATTTCTTTTTCTTTATCAAGAACATCTGTAGGTACTTCAGAAGATTTTACATATAGTGGTTTCATTGCAGCAGCATGCATAGCAACATCTTTTGCAACATCACTATCAGCACCATCAATTACAGTTAAAACTGCAATTTTTCCACCCATATGTATATAATCTCCAAATACTTCACTATCTTTTTTAGAAATTACTTCTACTCTTCTTAGGCTTAATTTTTCACCTATTGTCGCTGTTTTAGATACTATTAAATCTTCAATAGTACCTTCACTACATTTTAATTTTAAAGTTTCTTCTAATGTTGTAGCATCACTTTCTATAACTGTATTTAAAATTTCATTTACCATATCGATAAATTTTTCATTTTTAGCAACGAAATCTGTTTCTGAATTAACTTCAATTATTACAGCTTTATTACCTTTTGTTAATATAGATGCTACACCTTCTGCAGCAATTCTATCAGCTTTTTTAGCAGCTTTAGAAATTCCTTTTTCTCTTAACCAATCAATTGATGCATCAATATTTCCATTATTAGCCTCTAATGCTTTTTTACAATCAAGCATTCCAGCACCTGTTTTTTCTCTTAATTCTTTTACCATACTAGCAGTAATCATAATATTCCTCCTCTTAAAAATTAAAAGATGATTTTAAATCATCTTTATCTTATCTATTTTAAAGCTTCTAACAATTCAGCTTTTTTCATTGTAGAATAACCTTTTATTTCTTTAGTTTTAGCAAGTTCTCTTAGTTCAGCAACTGTCTTTTTAGATAAATCAACTTCTTTATCTACGGCTTTTTCTTTAACAGTTTCAACTTTTTCAACTTTAGCTACTTTTTCAGTTTCAGTTTTTTCTACTTTTACTTCTCTTTCAGATTTATTTGATGATTTTTTATCGAATACTTTTTTCTTTTTATCAAATGGTTTATCGAAAGTTTTTCTTTCTTCTTTTCTCTTTACAGATTCAACTGCTTTTTTCATTATATCTGTTCCATTTTCTTCAGTTTTACCACTTACATAATCAGTAATAACTCCACCGTTTGCCTCGATTATAGCATTATTCATAACACCTATAATTAATTTTACTGCACGAATTGCATCATCATTTGCAGGTATTACATAATCTACCATATCAGGATCACAGTTTGTATCAACTATACCAAATACTGGAATATTTAACTTTCTAGCCTCACGTATAGCAATTTCTTCTTTAGTTGGATCAACTATAATCATTGCTTGAGGAAGTTTATCCATTTGACGTATACCACATAGTAATTTATCTAATTTTGCATATTCTTTTTTAAGACCAATTACTTCTTTCTTTGGTAATAAATCAAATGTACCATTTTCTTCCATTTTTTCTATAGTTTCTAATCTTTTAACTCTATTTCTAATAGTTCTAAAGTTTGTAAGTGTTCCACCTAACCATCTTTCTGTTACGTAATAAGAATCACTCTTAAGTGCTTCTTCCTTGCAAGCTTCTTGTGCTTGTTTTCTTGTTCCAACAAATATAACTTTTCCACCATTTTTTGCAATCTCATATAATGCAGAATAAGCTTCTTCTATTTTCTTTGCAGTCTTTTGTAAATCGATAATATATATATCATCACGAGATGTAAAAATATATTCTTTCATTTTTGGATTCCATCTTTTAGTTTGATGACCAAAATGAACACCAGCTTCTAATAAATTATTCATAGACACAACTGTCATATATATTCCTCCTTTTGTTATTTCTTCCACCTATATCAACTTTATACATCACCAATTGGCACTAGACATATAAATCCATAAGTGTGTAAATTTAAAAAAGCCATTAGTATTATATCATAAAATACTAAATTTGTAATACTTTTTTATTAATTTTATACATTTATTTTGATTTTAATCACAAATAATACAATTATATATAAAAAAATGGTGACCGGTACGGGATTCGGACCCGTGAATGTCACCTTGAGAGGGTGATGTGTTAAGCCACTTCACCAACCGGCCATGCCAAAAAGACAATATCATTTTAGCATATATTTATATAAATTTCAATCTAAAAGCTAAAAAAAGATACATATTAGTACCTTTTTGATTTACTTATTCCATATTGAGTTAACTGTGTTTTTAAGTTTGAACTAATTTGAAATAAACTTTCTTTTAAATACTTAGATATAGTACTTCTTGATAAATTAAATTGATATCCAATTTCATTTAAATTATAAGCCTTACCATCTAATCCAAAATACATTGTAATTATTCTTTTCTCTAAATAAGTTAACCCACTTATGTAAGATCTTATTATAGAAAATATTATCTTATTATTCTCATAATAATCCATTACACCTTCATCATAAACAGAAATATCTGCCTTTGATTTTGATGCTTTCATTTGAATTATATATAATTCAATTTCATCATCGATTAACTTTATTGCGTAATCATAAAAACTTGATTGATTTGATTTACTATAAGTATCTACTGCGCGTATTAATCCTATATTACCAACTGATATTAAATCTTTTTCTTCCATATTAGAATTTTTAAATTTACTCTTAACTTCTTTAGATACCAAATAAAGATTTTGATTTATTATTTGATTTCTTGATTTTTTGTCCCCTATTTTTAAACTTTCAAATAATTCTTTAGAATTTTTATCACATTGTGATTTGATTTCTGTTTCACTTTTAACAACTGAATAACTATACATACTACTTCCCCATTCCGTTGATTGACTATTTTAATACTTTTTTTAAAAAAGTCAAGTAGATAATCAAAAATTATTTAAATAAATTATTATATCTTTCTTTAATTGAATCTTCACCAAGTAATTTCATTATTTCAAATAAATCAGGTGTCATTGATTTACTTGTTAGGGCAACTCTTAATACTGTAGATATATCGGCAACATTTCCTTTATAATTTTCTGGATTTTTCTTATATTCTTTCATATTTGATGCATAACCTAATTCATCACACATAATTTTAATATTATTGAACCAAATATCTTTATCAGATAAATCAATATATTTATTTATATATGTCGAAAGTATATTTTTTATTTCATCTTTATCAGTTATATTTTTCCAATCATATTGTTTTTCTTTAGAACGATATATGTCATCATACATATACCATATTAAATTTTCTATATCAGAATATTTAGCAATATCTTTTCTAGGTTTTTCCTGTTCACGCTCTATATTTATTATATTTTTATAATAATCCTCATCTTTTAAAATTAATTTTTTTAATGATTCACTATATTTATCTGCCCAATTTAATGATTCAATATATAATTCTTCCTTTGTCATTTTAGATATAATATTTTTAGAAATATCATCTAATTTCATTAAATCATATAAAGCTCCACTCGTGGACATTTTTTTAGCACTAAACTCAAAATCAGTAAATTTTTTGTCTGGATTTGCTGTATGCCACTCCTCATAATTTGAATTTATTATAGTCATCAAAGATTCTATTACTGCAATTTTTGGATAACCAGCCTCATCATAGTAAGTTATGCTTGCCTCTGGATCTTTTCGTTTACTTATTTTTCTTAAAGAGTCACCATCTTTTTTCATTATTAATGGTGTATGTATATATTTTGGTGGTTTAAAACCAAAGGCTTCAAACATTTGAATATGTTTTGGCGCACTAGATAACCATTCTTCACCTCTTACTACATGTGTAGTTCCCATTAAATAATCATCAACAACATGAGCAAAATGATATGTAGGAAGCATAGTTTCACTTTTCATTATTACTTCATCTATATCATTTTCATTTAAAAAGAGTTTACCTTGTCTTAAATCATCAAATTCAAATTTATTTTCAAAATTTCCATTACTTCTAAACCTAATAACATATGGTTCTTTATTTTTAATTTTTTCTATGGCTTCTTCTATACTCATTCTAGAACATCTAGCAAATCTACCATGATACCCTGTGCGAACTTTTATGATTTCTTGATTTTCTCTCATTTCATCTAATTCCTGTTTAGTACAAAAACATGGATATGCTCTACCAATTTCTATTAAATATTTAATAAATGTTTGATATATTTCTTTTCTTTCACTTTGAACATATGGTCCATATTCACCTACTACTTTACCATCATATTCATATTCATCAGGATTAAGACCATAAGCATTTAATGTTTTAATTATAAGTTCAACAGCACCATCTATTTGACGTGCCTTATCTGTATCTTCTGTCCTTAAATAAAATATTCCACCGCTTTTTTTAGCAATTATATAATTTATAATTGCCTGATACAATCCACCTAAATGCATATACCCAGTTGGTGATGGAGCAAATCTAGTTACATAACATCCATCAGGAAGATTCCTTTTTTTATATTTATTTTCATAATATTTTATAGTCATAGTAATATTTGGAAATATTGCATCCGCTAAATCCTTATTAGACATATTATCATCCTTTCTTTTAAAGAAAAAAATTCTCAAATAGATAAAATAATTATAACAAATTATCAAATCTTTGTAAACTTGATTTTTACTAAATAATATATTAAAATATAATTCATAAAATTAATTTTGATGAGGGAGGCTAATATGGACACTATTAAAATTTCTGATGATGATTTTAAAGAAATGGTCAGATATAAATTTCCTAACAGTTATGAATCTAGTGCATACCTAATTATAATAGATAATAAAAAATATGTGTTGAAATTATTTAATGAAAATATTAATACTAAAAATAAATTTGAAAAAATCATTCTATTAAAGGATAGATTAAAAGATACTGATTTAGTTGTTACTGCGGATTCTTTTGCAACATATAAGGATAAAAAAGGTTATATTATGCCATACATAGATGGTAAGGAATTTGACTATGTCGGTATGAGAAAGAAAAATATAATTTCAGTATTAAAATTAGTAAGTGAAAGTTTAAAAGAAATACATAAATATAATATTGTATGTGGAGATTTTACTCATAATTTTATTATAGGTAATGATAATAAACTACATTTTATAGATCATGATAATTACCAAATAGATGATATACCTGTAGATACTCCAGATAGATTTTTAAAAAATTATATGAAATATATAACTAATATAGATTCTAATTATGATAATTATGTTCTTAACTTATATACAGTAGCTGCATTATATAAAATATTTTACCCATATATAATAGAATGTTATGTACACAAAGATATAGAATTTAAAGATAAAGAAATTAATAAAATACTAGAAAATACTTTTAATTTAAAAGATTCATACGATGAAAAAGCAATAGTAGATTTAATTAAAGAAAAAAAAGATCTTAGACGTTTAAGACATTATTAGATCTTTTTTTTGTTCCTTTTAAAATTAAACATATACTGTATAGCTAGCCCACTATACTTTCCATAAACAGATTTGGTATATTTTCTAATAGAAGCCTCACCTTCTATATTATAATCATCCTTCATAAATTTTTTTACCCATGTGTCTGTTGGATATACATCAAATTTTTGATATGCGAATAATAATATACAAGACGCTACTTTAGGTCCAACACCTTTAAATGTCATAAGATAATCTAGTGCATCCTCACTTTTCATATCATAGATTTTATTTATGTCTAATTTTGAATCGTTTATAGATTTAACTATTTCATATAAATATTTATCTCTAAAACCTACTTTATAATTTCTATAGTCTGATACTGATAGATTTTTTAATTCATCATAACTTGGAAATAGATAATATTCATATCCCTCAAACAATACTTTCTTACCATGATCTTTAGCAATCAAATTTAATGAATTAGCGATAGATGGAACTCTATTATTTTGAGATATAACATATGAAATTATAGTTTCAAATGGATCTTGATGTATCATTTTAAGTCCCTTACTAAATTCTATTGCTTCTTTCATCTTAGAATCTCTTTTTACTATATCATTTTTTATTTCCTCATAATCTCTATTAAGATCAAAATAATCATTTACTATTTCTTCTAAATTATTTTCATCATTAGATCTTATTTCTATATAATCCTTATCTTCTTTTAAACTTATAACTCTATCTTTCAATATTACTATAAATTCATCATCTCTTTTTAAATATCTAAATATCTGACCACAAGTTATCGTAGAATTTAAATCGAAGTTATTTTTTATTTTTATCATATCATCACCACAGTTTTATAACTCAAATTTTATATTTATTTCATCCTTATCTAAATTAGGTAAATTATCTATATGTCCTAACTTAGTATAGGTATAAGATGTATCAAATGATTTATAGAATATAACTAGACAATTATTTCCATATATCATAACATCACCTTTATTTATATGTTTTGGATTTGTTGGTTTCACAGTAAAAGTTGTATTTAAATAAGTATATTTTTCGTTTCCATTTAGTTCATTCATAGTAAGTTCCATAGGTAATAAATTAATAAATTCATTTGCTAAATTACTATCTTCTAACTTTATATCAACTACTGTATCATTTATAATTGCTTTTATGCTCATAATATCATCACTTTCATTTACATCAACATTAATTTTATTATTTGCCTTTTTTATTAACATTAATATTAATAATATAAATATGAACGCTAATACTAATAATATTTTTTTACTTTTCATAAATTTTATTATCTTTCTTTAATATGTTTTATTCTTAGAGTATTTAATACTACAGTAATACTGCTTAAAACCATTGCCAAACTAGCTAACATTGGGTTAATTGAAATACCAAAGTTTTTAAATAGTCCAATAGCAATTGGTATCATCAAAATATTATATAAAAAGGCCCAAAATAAATTTTGTTTAATATTTTTTATAGTTTTTTTACTAATATTTAAAAGTTTTATTATGCTCCTTAAATCATTATTAATCAATATTACATCAGCAGAATTCATAGCAATATCTGTCCCACTATTAATACTTACTCCTATATCTGAACTTGCTAAAGCGGGACTATCGTTTATTCCATCCCCACACATCATAACAATTTTGTTATCCTTTTTTAACCTTTTTATAATTTCATTTTTTTCTTTAGGTAATACATCTGATACTACATCATTTATTCCAATACTATTTGAAATAATCTGTGCTGTTTTACTATTGTCACCTGTTAACATTACTACATCTACATTCATATTTTTTAATGCTTTTATCACTTCTTTGGATTCATTTCTAATAATGTCGTTTACCCCAATAAGCCCAATTATATTTTTATTTTTTACAACATATATGATACTGTTACCTAAATTAACTAGTTTTTCTTCATCACTTATATATTTATTTTTAATATTATATTTTTTTAATATTTTCGAATTACCTAATATAATTTCTTCATTATTTATCATACCACTTATTCCATATCCAGATATGTTTTTAAAATTATCTACATCTAAATAAGAAATATTTTTATCTTCCATATAAGTAGTGAATGCCCTAGATATTGGATGAGTTGATTTAACTTCCATACTACCTACTATTTGCATTAAATCATCATTACTAATAGAACTATAATTTATAATATTTTCTACTTTTAATTTTCCATATGTTAAAGTACCTGTTTTATCAAATACTACTGTATTTATTTTCGACGCTACTTCTAGTACTTCACTTTTTTTAACTAATATTCCATTAGTTGCACATAAACCTTCACTTACGACTATGGCAAGAGGTGTAGCAAGACCTAAACTACATGGACATGCAACTACTAATATTGTAACAAATGTTATAATAGATTCTTTAAATGAAAATCCAAGTATTAAATATACTATAAATGTAATTATGGATATCAATATTACAGAAGGCACAAAATAACTAGCAACTTTATCTGCAATTAACGATATTTTTGGTTTAGAATTTGTTGCCTCTAAAACTAATCTAACTATTTCAGATATGGTACTTTCTTTACCTATTTTTACTGCTTCATACTCTATATATCCATCATAATTTAAACTACCGGCAATTACATCATCACCAATTTTCTTTGATACAGGCTTACTTTCTCCTGTTATAAATGATTCATCTAAATGAGTTTCACCAAATACTATTTTACCATCTACAGCGATTTTTTCACCAGATTTAGATACAACTATATCACCTTTTTTTATTTCATCTATAGTTGCTTCTTTCAATTTGCCATTTATTTTTATTACAGCATTATTTGGTGTAATTTTAACTAATTTTTTTATAGCATCTTTTGTTTTATCTTTACTTAATCCATCTATATATCTACCTAATTTTATAAAATATATTATGATAGCAGAAGATTCAAAATATAGATTCATTACATCATTTGAATTATGACTTAATATTAAAATCATATTATATAGACTATATAAAAAACTAGTTAAAACACCAATAGAAACTAAAGTATCCATATTTGGTGTCTTATGTATTAAATTTTTATATCCATTTTTTAATATATCAAATCCATATATTATGAAACATATAGTCAATATAAATAAACTTATTACATAATTTTCTATATTAGTTTTTGGATTTAAATAAGGTGGTGTTGGTAAATTAATCATATGTCCCATAGAAATATACATCAATAATATCGCTAAAAAAGTAAATATTATAAATTTAATCTTTTCTTTTTTACTTTTATTTTCTATTTTAATTTCTTTAAATTCACCTAAACTTTTAAATCCAGCTTCATCAATAAATTTTTCTATTTTATCTTGATTCAATACTTTTTCATCATATTCAACTATAACATTTGCCATTACGAGATTAACTGATGCATTTATAACGCCATTTTGTTTATTAAGATATTTTTCTAATCCATTTGAACATGCTGAACATGTCATACCATCAACAGCTAATATTATTTTTTTCATTATATTAATCCTTTTCTATATCAAAACCAAGATTAGTAATTTTTTCTTCTATTAAATTCGTATCAATTTTATCTTCACTGTTAATTGTTACAGTTCCTTTTTTATAGTCAGCTAAAACCTCACCATCTACTACATTTTTTAATACATTTTTAATTCTATTTTCACAACCTTCACATTCCATACCCCTAACTTTAATTATTATTTTTTCCATAAAATCATCCTTTCATATAAATATTTATTTTATTTCAAAAATATTATATACCTTATTTATTGTTTTTGTAAATAAATTTTGTATTTTCATTCTAATCAAAAAAGTAAATCACTATTGTAATTTACTTAAAATTATTATTATTTTAAATTTACTTTTTTTATATATTCACATATTATTTCAGCAGTTTTTTCTTTTCCTATTGATGAATCGATACACAAATCATAATTTTCTGGTTTACCCCAAGTTTTACCTGAAATTATTTCATAATAACTTGCTCTATTTTTATCAGATTTTTTAATATTTTTTATAGCTTTTGATTTAGTATCTTTATACATTTCCATTATATTTTTAACTCTATAATCATCATTAGCATATATAAATATTCTAACTAAATTTTTGTTATCTCTCAATACATAATCTGAAGCTCTTCCAACAAGTACACATGAACCTTTTGATGCAATCATATTTATTACTTTTTCTTGAGCCTCTATTGCATATTTTACTGGTGCAGTTGTTAAATATAGATCATGAAGCAAATCGTCATCACTATTAATTTGTGAAACAAACTCTTTATCAAGTTTACTTTCTTTGGCTGCTAGAGCTGTCATCTCTTTATAGTAGTAAGGAATATTTAAACTTTCTGCAACTAATTTACCAATTGCCTTTCCTTGTGAACCATGTGTTCTTGAAATAGTTATTATTACGCCATCTTTAGACTCCTTTAAATAAGCATTGTTTTCTTCAATAACTTTTTTAGTTTTAAGATTCTTGAAAAATTTTATGATAAGTATAATAGTTACAATAATTCCTATTATATCTGCAATTGGTGCGGATATCAATACACCTTTAATTCCCATGTATTTTGGTAATATTATAACAAGTGGTACAAAACATACAATATCTCTTGAAAGTGATACAATTGCTGCTTTTGTAGGTTCGCCTACTGCTTGAAAGAATATAGAACACATTTTAATTAAACATGTAAATGTTACAAGTAATAAAAATAATCTAAATGTTAAAACTGCAAAATCTATATAAAGTTTTTCATCAGATCCAAATATTTTTATTATTATGTTAGGACAAAGTTCAAATATTATCGTAGATATAATTCCAACAATAACGGATATAATAACGACCTTTTTAAAAGTTTCTTTTACTCTTTTAATATTTTTTGCACCGTAATTGTAACCTAATATTGGCTGAGCACCTAATATTACACCAACTATAATATTTATTACTATTGAAAATACTTTCATCACTATTCCAATAACAGCAATAGGTATGTCTGATCCGTATTTACTTTTAGCTCCATATTTAGATAGCATTATATTACAAACGAGTGATATTACGACTATACTCATTTGAGTTATAAATGTTGAAATACCTAGTTTAATTATATTTTTAAATATACCTATATTAATTTTAAAACTTTCTTTAGTTAATTTAAATGTTTTAGTTCTAGTGTAATATATAATTGTAACAATAAGTGAAGCAACCTGCCCTATTACGGTAGCATATGCTGCACCTTTGATTCCTAAATTAAATTTAAATATAAATATTGGATCTAAAATTATGTTAATAATTGCTCCAACTGCTGTTGCAGCCATAGAAAAGCCCGGAGATCCATCTGCTCTAATTACTGCATTCATACTATTAGATAGCATATAGACTGGTATAAATATAAGTATTATTGTAAAATAATCCCTAGCTAATGATATACTTTCGTCACTCGCACCAAATAGATATAGTAAATTATCTTTAAATATAAATCCTAATATAAGAAATATTATACTTATAATAAAAGTAACTAATATACTATTCCCAATTCCTTTATGAGCATTTTTTGTATCTTTCCTACCTTGACATAGTGAAAGGTATGCAGCAGAACCATCACCAAAACACCATGCAAATGCAACGGAAATAATTGTAATTGGATAAACTACCCCAGTTGCAGCATTACCTAAATATCCTAAATTACTATTACCTATAAATATTTGATCTACTATATTATATAAGGAACTAATAAGTAGTGATAAAATACAAGGTATAGAAAATTTTAGTAATAATTTAGATATCTTTTCTTCCCCTAAAAAATTATTATTTTGTTGATTTTCCATTTTTATTCCTCCTTTTGGTAAATCATATGTCGGTCCATTTTAAAGCAAAAAAATACACGTAAAACAATGTCTTGTTTTTACGCGTATTGCTGGATCAGACTTGATAATTATATAACTTTTTTGAAATTTTTTCAAGCATAATTTTTAAATTTTCTTAAGTTTAAACTTCAAAAAATCTAATTTGTTTTCTTATTAATTATTCTTCTGTAGCAAATAAATTTATAAATCATAATACCAATAAAACTTCCAAATGTATCAATAAATACATCATATATTTTTGCGCTTCTTCCTGATATTAGTAATTGATGTGCTTCATCACTACATGCATATAAAAAGCATAAAATTAATGCAATGAGCATAAACTTTTTATCCAAATTTTTATAATCTTTAATTACACTACATAGTAAAAATGCTAAAACCAAATATTCAATAATATGTGCTGTTTTTCTAACTACTAATGTAGTATTTTTAGTATATATTTCTAGTTCTTCAGAATGAATTTCTTTATTTGTTATATTGTAATACCAAGTAAATAATTGCTTCACTATCACATCACTACGACTAGAAGAAACTTCTCCATTATCGTTTGAAAAACTAAATATTAATGCCATCCAAATTATTAACAAAACTATTCTTAAATATTTCATATAATCAACCAAAGACATTATAACACATACCTATTTTATAAGCAATAGAAAAAAATTTGTATGAAAAATAAAAGCAACTTTTTTCAGTTGCCTTATATAATACTCGAATTTTTCGAGTTTGATAACAATCTGGTAGCGACGGGGAGATTCGAACTCTCGACACCATGGGTATGAACCATGTGCTCTAGCCAACTGAGCTACATCGCCATAAATTTGAAACAATATAATAATAACATATTTTGCCATCTTTGACAATATATTTTTTTAAATTTATAAAATAAATTAGTCATTATTATTATAATATTAAAAATGAATTATATAACTAAAAAAAGAATTAATAATCATTTTTTACTAATTCTTTATATTTTCTACCCTTTTCCTCAAAATTTTTAAAATATTCATAACTGCTTGCTGCTGGAGACATTAAACAAATTTTACCTTTAGCAGTAACTTCTTTTGCCTTTTTTACAGCATCTTCTAAATATTCTATACAATATATATTTTTATTTGTATTCATCTCTTTTAATTTATCTGCTATTTTATAACCTGTAGTTGGCATACATATTAAATTACTTATATTACTATTATATAAATATTCTATAAGACTACTATAATCTATTCCCCTATCCATGCCACCAAATATTAAGGTATCAACTTCTTTTAATGTCTTTAATGCATTTATAGTTGCTTCAGGTATAGTAGAAATAGAATCATTATAATATGATATTCCATTTATAGTCGCAACAAATTCTAACCTATGCTCAAGTGGTATAAATTCATTTATAGTTTTTATTACTTTAGATAAATCTAATTTTAATATTTTTGATACCATTATGCAAAACATTATATTGATTAAGTTATGTTCACCTTTTAAATTCCTTTTATTATCACAATCATATAATGTTTCATTATTAAATATTATATAATTAATATTTTTATATATAGTATTAGAATCTAAATTTTTATTTAATGATATTTTATATTGTTTTCCTAAATATTTGTTATTTTTCATCTGATTAACTAAATTTTCGTTATCTAAATAATATAATGAATAATCGTCTTCATTTTGAAATTTAAACATATTCATCTTGCACTCATGATAATGACTAACAGTTTTACAAAAGTCCAAATGATCTTCAAACAAATTAAGAATTATTCCTATATGTGGAGATACATTAACAAATTCTAACTGCAATGCAGACATCTCTATGACAAGTTTAGTATTATTAGTATACTTTTCTACATCATCTAGCATAGGTTTACCTATGTTACCAATTAAATATGAATCAAATCCTTGATCAAGTAATATCTTGTTCATAAGTGTAGAAGTTGTACTTTTACCTTTAGTCCCTGTAATTCCTATTACATTATCTTTATATGTTTCTAATATTAATTGTAATTGTGATGTTATTTTATGTCTTATTTTACTCGTATCAATCTCACTTAATGAAATTCCAGGTGTCTTAATAATTAAATCATATTTATCTAAATTATCTAGGTAATTATCACCAAAAACGATAGTTACATTTTTATCACTTACATCATTCGATATATCCTTTTTATCTATTATAGTAATAGGCATATCACTATGTCTTCTTATAAAATTATAAGTTGATTTACCTTCTCTACCAAAACCTAATATACATATATTTTTATCTTTAATAACTTCTAATATTTTATTATACATACTTATCTATTTCCTCACAAATTATTTTTTTAAACTTATCTTCCAAATTATTTTCTAAATTATATTCATATTCATATTTAATGTCATTTTCATCATTAAAATTTTCTTTATAATACTTAAGTAAATATGGTAAATTGTCTTTTAATTTATTTATTATTAGACTTAATGCATATCTTACTTCTCCATATGTTCCAACACATTCAAAAGGCTTTTTTTCAGCATGACCTGAAAGTTCTAAAAGTGTATTTAATAAATCTTTATTTTCATATAAATCTTCACCAAATATATCCACTAAATCATCTTTATATAAAAATGGGCTTAACATTATATAGGTAAACAAACATTTTGGGCAATTGCAACACCATTTCCATACGGCTTCTTTACTTCCTACATTGCAACTTTTAAATATTTTATGATATTTTTTATATTTTGAAAATATAAGCGCTATTTGAAATTCATTTATATATCTAAGCATACTAAAATATTTTATATCTATGTTGAAATATTTTTTTGTGTACTCATTAAAATCATTTTCAAACTCATAAGTTTTAGAATATTGATGATTTATTTTAGTTCCCAATATTGTTGGTTCATTTGAACTTGATTCATTTGAAAGTATTATATACTTTTTATTTTGTAAATATGCGCAAAGATAAGATACGAATGCAATAAGTGCGCTAAAAGGGGTATGACCATTTAAAAATCCTTTATTATTTAAATCTATTATTTTCCTATCTAATACCCTTTTAATTTTAATTATTTCATCATCACTATACCCTGCAGTTTTAGCGCATTCAAGTTGAACTTCTTTAGGATTAACTATAAAACATGTATTAATATCCTTTTCTACTTTCATAAGTTCAAGAGTAACATTAGAGTCCTTACCACCACCTATAGGTATTAAGTTACCTACTCCTTTATAGTTAAAGTCATTGAATTCGCATCTGCTTGCTGTACAAGTTATGTCTATTAGATCATCCATAGAAACATCTATACCATTTACATATAAAAATTCTCCAAGACCACAATAGCATAATTTTTTAAACCACTTTATTTGATTATCATCAATATATCCTGCTTTTATTATTACATTTTTACTACAAGTGCACTTAAAGTAACTGATAAGTTCAACCATACCTATATTAAAGATTAAATATTTAAATAAAGATTCATCTATATTTTTATTTGTTATATATTTTTTGTCTATAATATAATATGGAGTAAATTCTGTTAATCCTTCTATTATAAAATGATATATGATTTTAATACTAGTACCTTCATCTAATATTTCATAACTATCATATATAAAATTTGGATATTGCTCCCTAAATTTTAAAAATTTATCTTGATTCATAAAGCCTCCTAATTATTGTATAACACTATAAATATATTATATCAAAACTATATACTGAATGCAATTATCTATTTTGAAGTTTAAGTCTACTTATAACTTTTTTTTCTATTCTAGAAATATATGATTGACTAATACCTAAACTACTTGCAACTTCCTTTTGTGTCATTTCTTTTTGACCTAATAATCCATATCTCATAGTCATTATCTGTTTATCTCTATCATTTAAATTAGATAGTTCTCTATATAATATTTTTCTTTCTAATTCTTCTTCTAATGGTCTAGTAACTATATCATCTGAAGTACCTAGTATATCTTCTAAATGTAATTCATTACCTTCACTATCATAACTTAGATTATCTTCAAAACTTACTTCTCCTTTTTTCTTTTTATTTTTTCTCAAAAACATAAGTATTTCATTATCTATACATCGTGAAGCATAGGTAGCAAGTTTTATATTTTTATCTAACTTATATGTACTTACACCTTTTATTAGACCAATAGTTCCTATACTTACTAAATCTTCCAAATCTATACCTGTATTTTCATATTTTTTTGACAAGAAAACGACCAATCTTAAATTATGTTCTATAAGTTTATTTTTAGCATATACATCTCCTTCCATAGACAATTTTACATATTTTACCTCATCTTCCTTTGAAAGTGGTTCTGGAAGTTTATCCGCACTACCTACAAAATATATACCACGATTACAAAATAAATTTTTTAATATATTTAATATTTTTTTTATCATTTTATCCCTCCAATAATGATCTATTAAGTATTACATCTACACCATCTAAACTAATTTTATCAATAATTCCTAGTAATACATTTTTATATTCTTTATTATTAAATGTAATACTATCTATTTTTACAACTTTTAAAATATCATTACCTGATGCATTAGTATATGGAATAAGCCTAAATTCTTTTATATTAAAAAGTATTTTCCTTTTATCTATCAATATGACATACTTATTAGAAATATTATCTTTTAGTACATTTCCTGTATCCATATATGCGGTATAATTATATGATTTATTATCTTTTTTTATTAATACATTACAATAATTTGAATAATTGTACTTTAAAGATTTAGTTTGCTTTATGTAAATATATATTATAATTGGACTTACAACTAACAAAAATATAAAATTTATACTTAAACCATTATTTATAAATATAATACCTGTATGTTTATATGAAAATTCTATATTTAATAAATATAAGAATCCTCCAAGTATTATACTATTTATATAAAGATATAAAATATTTATTAAAGTATATTTTATATTTATAAATTTAAATGATATTATAACCATCACTATACTTATAAATAGTTTAAATAAGAATAATATAAAACTATTGATGTTAAAAAATAAAAATAATATACTTAATCCTCCAAAAAAAGAACCCAATAATATTCTATTAATACTAGTATTTCTCTTTAAAATTATTTTTACTGATAACAATAGTATAAAATCTATAATAAAATTTAGTATCATTACAAAATCTATATATATTTTCATTTAATCACCAAAAATAGTATAAAAAAATGACACCGATAATTGTGTCGTTTTTTATTTTCTAATTACAATAAATCTATAACTATATAGATCTGTTAGTTTATTGAAGTTATTAACCTTTAATTTATTTAACATTTTATGAAATATTAAAGCTGTACCATAAGCATCATAATCTGCACGATGATGTTTTTCTTCACTCCAAGGTATATTATAACGTACAACTAAGGTTGCTAAATTATGATATCTTTCACTAGATTCTAAATATCTAGATAACCCAAGTGTATCTATAACTACGTTTTTTAAAGGCGGCAAATTATATTTTTCAATAGCCTTTTCAATAAATGAAATATCAAATTTAGCATTATGAGCTACCATAGGTAAATTGTTTACCCACTTTAAAAAGTCAATCACACATGATTTTTCATCACGTTTATCTTTTAACATTTCATTTGTTATTCCGGTTATTTTTATTATTTCTTCATTCAACAATTTACCTGGATTTACGAGTTCATCATATTTATCAATGATTTCACCATTTTTTATTTTTACTGCCCCTATTTCTATTATACTATCATCAGAATTAGGATATAATCCTGTCGTTTCTAAATCAAATACAACATAAGTTTCTTCTAACAAATCTAGCATACTTCCTCCAAAAAAAAGTGCCAAAAGAACGTGTCCGAATCGAATAAAACCTAGTCTCCCAGGTGGGCATCACATCATAACCTTTAGGATCCTCAATAAAATTGAGTCTTCGACACCAGCTACAAATTAGATTCCCTATTATTTCGATTAGTAGGTTTTTCTTATGGACTTAATCGTGTCTTCTAGCAATTTAATTATATCATTTTATTAATAGGCGGTCAAGTGATATTCTGATAAAAACAAAAAAAGACGATTGTCTTTTATTGAACTTGTGTACCACAATTCATGCAGAATTTAGCATTACCATCTATTTCGTTTCCACATGAAGTACAGAATTTTTTAGTTTCTTTTACTTCTTCAGGTCTCTTTGTTCCACATTCCATACAGAAATTTCCTGTGATTACTGCTCCACAATTTGGACATTTTACTTCTTCTGTTGACTCAGCATTAGAAGCAGTTTCTTGAACTGGTTGTGATTCAACTGGTTCAGGTTGAACTTGTTGAGGTTGTGGCTCAACTACTCCGCCACCAGGAATGTTCATAGATTCCATACCAGTTTGTGCTTGTGATTGGGCAGATATATTTGCACCAAACATTGCTCCACCTTGATTTAGCATGCCCATACCCATAAATCCAGTCATAGCGCCTGCTTCATTACCAGCAGCAGTTTTTATAGCCTCACTAGCAGCAGCATTTGCACGTGCACCTTGCATAGCAGGATTCATTGCATATAATCTATCACCTTGCATTGCTTTTATAGTTTGAGCAGATTCTTCAGTTGGTGTAACATTTGCAATAGAAACACGTTCAACATTAATTCCTTGTGAACCCCATGTTTCATCTAAACATTCATTTACCGCTTTACGTATTTGATCCACAGCACCTGGTAACATATCATAAGATACTTTTTGTTGAGCTACTTTATTAAGAGCTGGATTCAATGCACTTAGAAAATCTGCTAAGAATAATTCTCTAAATGATTCATCCATTACAAATTCATCTTCTACATTTCCTCCATATGTATGATAAAGAGCAAGTGGATCTACTACTTTCATAACATATTCACCATAACATCTTATATCCACTGTCATACCAAATTCACTATCTCTAAATGGTATTGGTGTTGTTGTACCAAACTTATTTCCAGTTAATAAACGAGTATTAACGAAATATGCTCTTTGATCATGTGGTGCGATACCTCCTGTTGTAAATCTTTCTCCAAATTTTTGGAAAGATGCCAATAATCCTTTACCAAATCCTCCATAAAATAATGATGGTTCAGTACCCTGATCAAAAGTATATGAACCTGCATCTGCAGTAAAATCAACAATTTTACCATCAGCTACTATTATTAGAAATTGGTCTTCATTTACTACTATTTTACTTCCATTTGTTATAATATTTTCTGTTCCTTTAACATTAGAGCCACCTTTTTTAGGTATACCTCTTTTAATTAATACATTGTCATCCATACGATCACAATATATATACTCTAGCCATTGATCAGCTAATACACTTGAACCTGCTTGTACTGCAGCTTTTATTAAACCCATTAAATCATTCCTCCTAGCTTAATACATATTTAGTATATAATAATTTACTCTAAAAGTCAATAAATTAATAATCAGCTTTATATGATGAAATATGCCATGACTTTAAATTTATATCTTCTAATGATGATCCACAAAATTCACATTTTTTATGTCCTAATTTTTTTACTGGTGCTCCACAGTTAGGACAATTTATTCCTATAAGCGCTTGATTTTTTACAGCTACATTAGGATCAAATACATATATGAATTCTGTAGTATATCTATTTTGAACTTTATAGTCACTTTTTTCTATAACTTTTCCATCTTTTTCTTTTGTATAATAATATTCTAATGAAGAAGAAATACTTATATTCATTGCACCATTTTTATTAGTATAATACTTTATTGCATGCTCATGAAATTTAACATCATCATATCTTATATTTATATTGTTGGTTTTATAATCCTCAATTTCTTTTTTTAGTTTTTCCCTTACTAAAATTAATTCATCACACTTATCAAGTTTTTTATTTTCGATAGAATTAAATATTGCAAGCAAACTAGTTTCTACTTTCGTATACAATTCACTTTCACTAAAATTTGGAAAATCTTTAGTAATTTTAGGAAGCAATAATTTTGTCATTCCATTTACATGTTTTTTATTGGTTTTAGCCTCTATTTCACCTTTTTTTATCTCGTTAATTAAACTATCTAAATTACTAAAGCCAAGTTTTCTTAGAAAAGACAATAATTTTAATTTTAAGTTAACAAACATTAATGATAAAAAGATTATTACTCCAATAATTATTGCAAAAAATATTAATAAATTCATACTACTCTCCTTTATTTAAACTTATACCAAGTTCATCTAATTGTTTAGAATCTACAATATTTGGACATTCACACATTAAATCTGATGCTGAAGCTGTTTTAGGGAACGCTATTACATCTCTAATACTATCTGTTTGTGAAAGTATCATTACCAGTCTATCTAATCCAAGTGCAAAACCTCCATGTGGTGGACAACCATATTTTAATGCGTCTACAAAGAATCCAAATTTTTCTTTTATATCCTCTTCTGTTAATTCAAGTGCTTTAAACATAGTTTCTTGTATTTTTTCATCATGAATACGTATTGAACCTCCACCTGCTTCATATCCGTTAATTACTATATCATATGCCTTACTGTAACAATTTTCTTTATCATTAATCAACTTATCTACATCACTATCTTTTGGCATAGTAAATGGATGATGGCATGAAACAAATCTATTTTCTTCTTCACTCCATTCAAATGATGGGAAATCCACTACCCATAATAATTTATATTCATCTTTTTTAATTAAATTAAGATCTTTAGCAATTTTACATCTAAGTGCACCTAAGGAAGTTTTAACAATTTTTTTATTTCCTGGTATTATAAGAACTAAATCATTATTTTCTAGACTTAAATTTTCTTTTATTTTATTAAGTTCTTCACTTGTTATTCCCTTAACAATAGAACCTGTTACTTCATTACCATATTTTATATATGCAAGTAAATTAGCCTTATATTTCTTAACAAATTCTGTTAACTTATCTAATTCTTTTCTAGAATATTTATCACATGCATCTTTAACTACAATAGCATTTATTATACCATTATTATCGATAACATCTTTAAAAAGTGCAAAGGAAGTATTTTCAAATATATTTGTTATATCACATATTTCCATACCATATCTTAAATCTGGTTTATCTGTTCCATATTTATCTATAGCATCATTATATTTCATTCTCATAATAGGTAATTTTATATCTATATTTTTTACTTCTTTAAAAATGTATGAAATTAATTCTTCACCAAGTTCCATTATGTCATCTTCATTAACAAAAGAACATTCTACATCTATTTGTGTAAATTCAGGTTGACGATCTGCTCTTAAATCTTCATCTCTAAAACATTTAGCAATTTGGAAATATCTTTCAAAGCCACCTATCATAAGTAATTGTTTAAATATTTGTGGTGACTGTGGCAATGCATAAAATTTTCCTTTATTTACCCTTGATGGAACTAAATAATCTCTAGCTCCTTCTGGTGTACTTTTACATAATATTGGTGTTTCTATTTCTAAAAATTCTTGACCTATTAAAAATTTTCTAGTTGCAAACATTATCTTATTTCTTATAGCCATAGTATTTTGTAAACTTTCTCTTCTTAAATCTAAATATCTATATTTAAGTCTTGTATCTTCTAGTGCTGTTGTATCATCAGATATTTGGAAAGGTATATCTTTTGATTTATTTATAAGTTCTAAATAATCTACTTCTACTTCTATTTCTCCTGTTGGTATATTTAAATTTTTATTTACTCTCTCTACTATGATTCCTGTTATTTTTATAACATATTCACTTTTCAAGTTACTAGCAATTTCATAGTATTTATTTTCTGGATTTACAACTAATTGAATAATTCTTGTTCTATTTCTTAAGTCAATAAATATTAAGCCTCCTAAATTTCTAACCTTGCTTACCCATCCAGATAATGTTACTTTTTCTCCCACATTACTTAAGTTATAATTAATATATTTTTGCATATTTTTTCCTCCTTTAATAAACAAAAAATCTATAAATTCAAGGACGAAATATTCGTGGTGCCACCCTGATTCATAGATTAAACTATCTTTATAAAAGTTAACGCCTTTTTCCATTATACGATTATTTAACATTTGATGTCTTCAATATAAAATCATTATTAGTTTCCACCATACACTAACTCTCTATAAATTATTTATATATACTCTTTCAAATAAATACAACCTGATTATAACATATATTTATATTTTTTTCAAACAAAACTATAGTTTTATTTTAACTAATGTACATCCGACATTATTATAAAAAAGTTTATAGTCTATTACATCATTACATTTTTTTAAAACATTATTTATCTCATTTCTTATAATACCGCTTCCTATACCATGAATAATACATATAATATCATTTTTTAATATTTTGTTATCATTTATGAATTCTAATGTTTTTACTCTAGCAGTATCTCTATCTAATCCATGTAAATCTATACTTGGTAAATTTTCAATAAAAATAACTTCATCTAAATTCATATAAATCACCATAAAAAGTATACCATAAAAGAAAAGAAAACTCCATCATACGATGAAGTTATTCTACATTTTCACACTTTATCACATGTAATATAAATATATTATATTTTTATGAAACTACTATTTATTCTCATTTTCTTTGATAGTTTCTTGTATCACAATCTAATTTGGTATGAATAAGATTAAACTTATAAAATATTATTTTAAAATAACTTATTTACAATTTAATTTATTTCTTCTAACATTTTTTCTTTTATCTTATCTATATCAGTAAAAAAGACTTTAATTCCTCTATTATGAAGTTTTGTTAAATTTTTAAAATTTTTAAGTATTATTCTTTCCAATTTTTCGGGAACTCTAGCTGGTTTACCATCTACTGTATGTACATGATCTATATATTTTTCTAAAGTTGGAAAAGCATTTTGTAATAAAATAACTGAATCCTCATCAAAGATTTTCTCAATTAATATTGTGTTACAAAAGCCATATTTTTCTATCTTCTTATTAACTATTTTTTTATATTTATCAACTTTAGAACTAATTGGAATAAACCATAAAATGTCTTTATCTTTGATTGTAAAATAAGTAGGTCTTTTCTTGCCTCTTTCATGATTTTGCATTAAATTTTCATCATTAACGACATCAAAATATTTATCTTTGATGTGATATAAATAGCCTGTTTTTATTTTCATTGTCATCAACTCCATAAAAAGTATACCATAAAATAGAAGAAAACTCCATCATACGATGAAGTTTTTCTACATTTTCAACCGGGATCATTTATTACTCGCTAGCCACCCGGAAGCGAGAAACATTGTCGACCGGGATTATTTATTACTCGCTAGCCACCCGGAAGCGAGAAACATTTTCACACTTTTTCAAGTGCAACATTAATATACTATATTTTTATGAAAATGTCAAATAGTATACATTAATAGTATATTCATAATTATAACTTTTATAAAGTATTTCTAACAATATTTTTTAACAATTGTTGGAATAAATTTATAGACTATTTATTCTCATTTTCTTTTACAGCAGCTTGTGCAGCGGCAAGTCTAGCTAGAGGTACTCTAAATGGACTACAAGATACATAGTCAAGTCCTACTCTATGACAGAATTCAACACTGCTTGGTTCTCCACCATGTTCACCACATATACCCATATGAATATCTGGTCTTGTTTCACGTCCTAATTTAGCAGCCATTTTAATTAACTTACCTACACCATTTTGATCTAATTTAGCAAATGGATCATTTTCAAAAATATTTTTACTATAATATTCATTTAAGAATTTAGCTGCATCATCTCTTGAAAAGCCAAATGTCATTTGAGTTAAATCATTTGTTCCGAATGAGAAGAATTCTGCTTCTTTAGCAATCTCATCTGCAGTAACAGCAGCACGTGGTATTTCAATCATAGTACCAACATGATATTTTAAATCAACATTATTTTCTGCTATAACCTTATCTGCAGTTTCACAAACAATTTTCTTTACATATTTAAGTTCATTTACATCTCCAACAAGTGGAATCATAATTTCAGGTGTTACGTTCATACCTTTTTTATTTACGTTAATTGCAGCTTCAATAACTGCTCTTGTTTGCATTTTAGCTATTTCAGGGTAAGTAACAGCTAATCTACAACCTCTATGTCCCATCATAGGATTAAATTCTTTTAATGATTCAACACGATTTTTTAGTTGTTCAAAACTCATACCTAATGATTCAGCCAAAGGTTTGATTTCTTCATCTGTATGAGGTAAGAATTCATGTAGAGGTGGATCCAAATAACGTATTACAACTGGATAACCTTCCATAGCCTCAAATAAACCTTCAAAATCTTTTCTTTGATATGGTAATATTTTTTCTAGAGCTTCTTCTCTTTTCTCAACTGAGTCAGCTGCAATCATTCTACGGAAGTTAAATATTCTTTCTTCCTCGAAGAACATATGCTCTGTACGGCAAAGTCCAATACCTTCTGCTCCAAATTTACGAGCTTGAATAGCATCCTTTGGTGTATCCGCATTTGTTCTAACTTTAAGTCTTCTAACACTGTCAGCCCAACCCATAAATGTTTCAAAATCACCACTAATTTCTGGCGCTACAGTCTTAATTTGTTCACCATAAACATTACCTGTAGAACCATCTAAACTCATCCAGTCACCTTCATGATATACTTTACCATCTTTAGTTTTAACTGTTTTTGCTTCTTCATCTATAACAAGTTCTCCACATCCTGATACACAGCAAGTACCCATACCACGAGCAACTACTGCAGCATGACTTGTCATACCTCCACGAATAGTTAAAATACCATGTGCTATATTCATTCCTTCTATATCTTCTGGACTTGTTTCAAGTCTTACTAAAAGCATATCTTTTTCACCATTTTTAGCAGCATTCATAACATCTTCAGCTGTAAAATATATTTTACCTGTTGCAGCTCCTGGTGAAGCAGCTAAACCTTTAGCAACTACTACAGCCTCTTTTAAAGCTTTTTGATCAAAATTTGGATGTAATAATTGATCTAATTGTTTAGGTTCTACTTTAAGTAAAGCCTCTTCTTTAGTAATCATTCCTTCATTTACTAAATCTACTGCAATTTTTAAAGCAGCTTGAGCAGTTCTTTTACCATTTCTTGTTTGTAACATGAAAAGTTTTCCATTTTCAATAGTGAATTCCATATCTTGCATATCTTTGTAATGATTTTCTAGAATTCCACAAATCTTAACAAATGATTCATAACATTCAGGCATTACATCTTTTAATGTATCTATTGTTTGTGGTGTACGAATACCAGCAACAACATCTTCTCCTTGAGCATTCATTAAATACTCACCATAAAGTTTTTTCTCTCCTGTAGCTGGGTTTCTTGTAAATGCAACACCAGTTCCTGAAGTTTCTCCACGGTTACCATATACCATCTCTTGAATATTAACTGCAGTTCCCCAACTAGATGGAATATCATTAAGTCTACGATATGTAATTGCTCTATCGTTATTCCAACTTCTAAATACTGCTTTAACAGCTTCCATTAATTGTTCTTTTGGATCTTGTGGGAAATCTACACCTGCATGATTTTTATATTCAGCTTTGTAAATTTCTACAACTTCCATTAAGTCTTCTGCAGAAAGTTCAGTGTCGTATTCTACACCTTTTTCCTCTTTTATTACATCAAATTTTCTTTCAAATGAACTTTTAGGAAATCCCATAACAACATCCGCAAACATTTGAATAAATCTTCTATAACTATCATAAACGAATCTTGGATTATTTGTTGCAACAGCAAATCCTTTTGCAACTTCATCATTAAGTCCTAAATTAAGTACTGTATCCATCATTCCTGGCATTGATGCACGAGCACCACTTCTTACAGAAACTAATAATGGATTTTCTTTATCACCAAAAGTTTTTCCAGTTTCCTTTTGAAGATCTTCTAAGTGTTCAAGAATCTCATCTTTTATTTCTTGTGAAATATCCTCTCCATCATCATAATATTTTATACATGCTTCTGTAGTTACAGTAAATCCCCTTGGTACAGGAAGACCAATTCCTGTCATTTCAGCAAGGTTAGCACCTTTACCACCTAACAAATTTCGCATGTCCTTGTTACCTTCCTTGAAGGCATATACATATTTTGTCATCATTATCCTCCTTTAATAAACATATTAATTATATCACACAAAAATTTATACAATCAAGTAATTTTATATATTTTTTCATATTTTTACAAAAAAAATAGACATAAGCCTATTTAGATAATACAAAGTATCCTACCACTATAAGCACTACTACTATAAATACTCCAACAAGTAATGTTAATTCACTTTTAGATTTTGCTTCTTTTCTTTTTCTTATAGTCTTATTTGATGGTCTACCTCTTTTAGCCATAAATCATACCTCCTACTTTACGGTAAGTATAACATATAACAGACAATAATACAATTAAATTTTGTAAATTATAATTTGGTATACAAAAAATAGTGTCAATAGGCACTATTTAATCTCTTGGTTTAAATATTAAAGATAATATAAATGAAAATACTATAGCAGCAACTATTCCTGATGAAGTTAAATCAAACATTCCCATAAATAACCCCATTACTCCAAAATTATTTACAGTGTCCATAGCGCCATGAATAAGTAAATGTCCAAATGAAGTTATTGGTACAAGTGCGCCTCCACCAGCCCAAAGTACAAATTTGTCATAAATATTAAATATATCTAAAAATGCACCTACTACTACAAATATGGTAGTTATATGACCAGGAGTTAATTTTGTGTTATCTAGTATTAACTGTCCAATCAAGCATACTACCCCACAAAATATAAATGAATTTAAATATGTCATTTTACTACCTCCAAACTAATCGCATGTGCGATACTTGGTATCGTTAAATGTTGATTACACATAGTTGTGTTCATAAGTGCCCCTGTCGCTACTAATAGGACTTTATTTAATTCTTTGTTTTTCATTTTATTTAATATATAAGAATATGTAACTAAAGGTAAACATGCTATACCACTACCTCCTGTATAAACTGGTTGTTTATTAATATCAAAAATCATACATGCAGAATCATCATAATTTGTTAAATTTATCTTATATGCATCTTTCATATAATCCTTAAGTATATTTTTACCTACAATTCCTAAGTCACCTGTCAAAATTAAATCATAGTAATCTACAGTTCTTTTTGTATCTTTTAAATGTTGAAGTATTACTTGTGCAGCTGCAGGTGCCATTACTGCACCCATATTATTAACATCTTTAATTCCCATATCACATACAGTTCCAAGTGTTGCTGACTCTACTTTTATATTTGATTTTTCATTAGATAAATAACAACTTGCACATCCAGTCGTAGTAAAAGTTGTATAACATTTTTTTGGTCCACCATACTCTACAGGATTTCTAAATTGTTTTTCTGCACCATTATTGTGACAAGATGATGTAACTAATGCATTTTTTATTTGATTTGCATTTATCATATTACTTGCTAATAATAATCCCAAACAACTAGAAGAACAAGCACTATATATACCTATATATGGAATTTTCATTTTTGCTGATGCATAGCTTGTAGCAACTATTTGATTTAGTAAATCACTTCCTATATGAACATTAATATCTGTACTTTTCTTACCCAATTTCTTAAGTAATATTAGAGTACTATCTTGTATTGCTCTAGTTTCTGCCTGCTCCCATGTTTTTTCTCCAAAATAAAAATCTTTGTATTTTTTATCAAAATATTTAGATAATGGTCCATTTGCTTCATATGGTCCTACTACTGTACTAGTATCATTTATATATACATTATCATATTTAAAAGTCATATTAGCCTCCCATTATTATTATCCTTAAAATTCCAAATATATATGCACTAACTACTCCAAATATAATAACTGATCCTGCAAGTTTAAACATATTCATACCAATACCAGTAACTAGACCTTCTTTTCTATATTCTAGTGCTGCACTCATCATTGCATGTGCAAATCCTGTTATAGGAACTATTAAACCACATCTTGCAAAGTTAACCCATTTGTCAAAGAAGCCCAATCCAGTTAGAAAGCATCCTAAAAATACTAAAGTTATAATCATAAATACACTTGCATCTTTACTACTTAAATCAAATACATAAGAATAAAATTGAACTAATGCATTACCTATTACACCCATTATTCCTCCGATAACAAAAGCTATAATAGCATTTTTTAATATATTTTCAGAAGGTGTATTCTTTTTTACTATCTTATTATAAGCAGCTTTTTCCATAATAAAAATCCTCCCAAATATATTTTGGCAGGATTTTATCTTTTTATTCACATGCTTTTGATTGATATGTATAAGTATATTTATCTGACTCAGATGTTATTAAAACTGAACCAGTCATTTCTGTTTTGTCTTTAGGATCTTTTACTTCACTTTCTTCAATATATCCTTTTTCAATTAAAGTAGATATATTTACACATTCTTCATTACTGTCCATTCCTTCTGATATATAATAAATTTTTGCTGCTCTTTCAAGTGATTCTTTTTGAGTATCTGACAAATTTTCTCTAGAAGTTGAAAGAATATTACCTGTAGCAAAAAGTGTTATTGTTGCTAAAATTGCTAAAATTGCTATAACGGCAAGTAATTCTACTAATGTAAAGCCTTTCTTATCCATTCTATCACCTCAGTACTATAATAATTATATAAAAAAATATAAATATAGTCAAGAATAAATATCAATAACTAACACCACAAAATAAAAACCCATAAGGGTTAATAATCAAATGGTGTCCCCTTGGGGGCTCGAACCCCAGACCCACTGATTAAGAGTCAGTTGCTCTACCAACTGAGCTAAGGAGACATCAATTACTTATACAGTATAACATATTTTATAAAAAAATCAAATACTTATTTTAAATTTTTTATTGTAAATGTTATAAGTTGAAAAATTAGATTATAAAAACTATCCTCTATATTTTTGAGAATAGTTTTTATCTTTTTCTAAATACATATTTTACAATTTATTCATTTTCTAATATCCATTCTTGTAAATATTTTATTTCAGTATGACAATAAGAACAGGCCTCACTTGTTGCATCAATAGAAGCTCCACAATTATGACATTTAATTATATTAACTCCATCTTTTAACTCCAACTTTTCGTTTGAATTTTTTCTTAATAAGTATTCTTCTTTAGTAAACTTTGATTTTATTTTTCCCATATTATAATAAACTATTCTAACTTCCGCTAATACTTTTATATATTGTATGCCGTCTTTAGTAAAATCACTAAATTTTATATAGTCTATCACATCAAAATCTATAATATTCTTTTTAGAATAATAGTATTTTCTTACTTCATAATTTAAATTATTAAAAAAACTTTTTTTATCTATTTTTGTTCTATTCCAAAAATCAATCTGCTTTTGATTTTCCTTATCTTTATATATTTTTATAGGCCCCAATATTACATAAGCATCCAAAATATAGAAAAAATAATATAGTATCATAGATAAAATTAAACCATAAATAAAAATTTTACAAATATCTACACTATTAAATGTTCTCGATGTAGTTTTAATAAAAATAAAACATAAAATTGTACTTACAATTAAATCAATAATTCCTGTAATAATTCTATATGATTTATTTCTTAATACTCTATCATAATGATATTTACTCCCTAAATCTTTATCTACATAATCAATATTATAATATGTTCTACAATAGGGACATCCATCAACAAAATTTTTTAGTTCTGACTTCATACCACAGTTAGGACATGTGTATTCTTTATTTTCCATTTCATTTGAAATAAATGTATACTCTATTCTTGAATCAAATTCTGTTTCTTTGTGTATCAATTTTTTATCAATATAATAATCTTTTTCAAATCTTATCCCAGATATTATATCATCATTTATTGAATCATCAGTATTTCGTTCATATACTTTATTTCCAACAAAATATTTTGTCCTTATGTTTATTCCATAATCTTTTAATTTTTTCTTATTAAAATTATCTGATATCAAAGGCATATTTACTCCTATCTATTATTGTTATTATTGTTGTTGTTATTGTTATTATTGTTATTATTTGATGATGAACCACCACTATATCCACTACTACTTGATGGAACATAATGAGGTATTATTTTAAATGAATCATTAGTCACTTTTACCCCATCAATACTACCATCTATACATTTTGTCATTATTACTTCTGGTTGTATTTTTGGTTCAACATTAGCATTAAGAGTCAAACTGTTATCATTACCAATTATAATAGCTTTTGGATATGTTGCTAAATAGTTATAAATTTTATCTAATTCTTCTTTTGATAAATCATAATGTATTGTCAAGTCAACACATCTTTTATATCTTATTAATTCTTCATAAGTTTCTGGTTCTTTATTCATTTTTTCAACTCCTTATCTAAATAATAAAATTCAATATTTTGAAATGGCAAATTAATTGCTTGAATATGATAATAAGCATTATTCTTTTGTTTAGTATAGTGATAATCTCTAAGTGCGGATGTAGTAAAAAATATATTATTTGGTTTATCAAAAGAATATTCACTTTTATAATTATCTATCATGTTTTTGATATTATAAACATAATATTCATCATCTTGTTTACCATTATCTAACACACCTTTATATATTTGATGAGTAGCAATATGTCTTTGTTTTGTCCTATTTTCATCACCATAAGTTACCAAGTCCCCACTTAGTAACATAATATATAGTGAATTATTTTCTGGGTAATCACACATTTCATTAATCATATTTTTTTTCATCCATATTTCAATTTTACTGTTTGGTGTTATATATATAATATCTCTAGATTTTTTTATAATTTGAGAACCTAAATGATATTCTTGATTATCAATTTTTAATATAAAACTATCATTATCGTATATATATTTAAGATTTTTATCCTGTTTAATAAGTTCCTCTAAAGTTGAATAATCAGTTTGTTTTCTACTTGGAATATATTTATCTTTATCTTCTAAACGCATTTTTTTAACATACTCATATACAAATTCATCATTAAACTCATCTTTTAAAAAATTTCTATCTTTATACATAACTTGCTGTAATTGACAAGTGTAACTCTTATTTGAGTTATAATTGTTTTTTACAAACGGACAACCAGTCTTACATAAGTATAAATAACCACATTTTGTACATTCTTCATTTAATGGTTGTTTATTATGATTAATAAATATTTTAGTTTTTGCTGTATTTAATATTTCTTCAACTGAATTTTTATATATATTCCCATAATAGTAATTTGGATTTTTCTGTCCCCTAACACATGAATATATATCACCATTTTTTTCAAGTAAGAAAAATTTTTCACCGCAATTATAACAATTTGTACAATATTCAGGTCCAAATTCATCAAACCATGGTCCGTTAACACCATAATCTAAATCAGTTCCATCGAATTCTTTATGCATTCTGTTATAAAACTCAATTTGTTCTTTTTCTGTAATATGATGCAAAATCCCATTTGAATTATAATCAAAACCAATCATAAAATTAAAGTCATTCATATCAAGACAAGTATTTTTATGTAAAAATTTGATATCTTCTATAATTTCATCGATATAATTATAATGTTCTTTAAAAATCGTAGCTGATACTTTCTTTTTGTTGGGTATATCTTTTAATAGCGCAATATTATCAAGTATTTTTTTTAAAGTTTTTTGATTCCCTTTAGTGATTCTATACTCATCATGCAATGATAGTGGTAGATCTAAACTTCCAGATATAGAAACATTAAATTCCTTTATGGTATCAATGTGTTTTTCTAAATTATACATATTAGTTTTAATGTGTGGATTACCTATTTTAAAGCCTCCATCACAAATTATTTTTTTGTTATCGTTATAATAATTACTTATAAATTTTATTAAATCATAAAAATCATTTTTAGATAATGTTGTAACTTCACCTCCGTGAAGAGAAATATTAAATGGAATAACATTATTATCTTTAAACTTTTTTATAGCATATTCCAAAGTTTCTAATGGTTTATATTTTGTTCCATCATCAACGGTATTGTCCTCTAAATAACAATATTTGCAGCACATATTACATGCCATTGTAGGAACATATAATAAATGTATATACTTGTAATTCATAAAAATCCCCCATTAATTATAGTAATTTGGATAACCATCATCATAAAAATTATATTCATATGTATTAACGCTTGTTGGACTATCTTTAAATGCCCTTTCATTTACATAAGTACTTGAAGGTATTGTTATATCATATAAATTTGAGCATTCTCTAAATGCTGATGAACCTATTTCTCTTAATTTACTATTTTCACTAATTGAAACTTCTGTTAAAGAAGAATCACCATAAAAAGCGTGTCCACCAATTCTTGTAACATTATCTGGAATTGTAATACTTGTCAAGGATGTACAATATTTAAAACTATCTCCTCCAATTTCTGTAATGTTATTAGATAATTTTATATATTCTAGTGATTTGGCTCCATAAAATGTTTCTCCACCCATATATGTCAATGTATCTGGCAAAACAATCTTTTTTATAGATTTGGCATTATAAAATGCACCACCACCGAGATATTCTAATTTATCTGGTATATTTACATTTTTTAGTTTATAACAATTTTTAAATGCTTGACCTCTTATTTCAATAATTGAATTAGGCAAACTTACACTTTCTAAAAATGGCATATTTGAAAATGTATTACCCCTTAAACTAACTACTTTTTTATTATTATAAGTTTCAGGAATAGTAGCTGTCTTAAAGTCAGTTAATCCAAAAATATAATATCTTACAGCATAACCATTACCATATTTTTCATACAAAATTCTAGGTGATGAAAAAATAATTAATGGCAAAATAATAGCGACTAATAGGCTTATTATAAAAGGTACCTTTGAATTATCAGTAACAAATGTGTTTTTTACATTCATAACGATATTTGAAACTTTTTCACCAGGTCGTGCTGTTACTTCCTTTTTCAAGTATTTCATTAAATTATATTTTCTTGTAATTTTAAAGAAAATTAATAATATAACTATACCAAATATATATGTATATATTGGAAAGTGAAAAAATATTAATGTTATAAATACAAAAACAAGAATCGAAAAGATAATATTTAAAATTTTCTTCCTTTTAATAATATCACTTGGAATTAATTTAGAGGATTTATCTATACCAGCTTTTATTAATTCTCTATTAATAAACTCTTCTAACATTTTATTTTCTGTCAATCTATACATTTTATCAAAATTTGATGGTAACACTGAAACTCTTGGTGGATTTTCAATTACTGAATCTAAATTTTCACTTACAACTACATTATTTCCATCGAATGGTTCACCACAATTTGAACAAAATTTATCTGTAATTTTTAATACTGCATTGCATTTAGCGCATTTTAATTCTATACCTTTAACCTGATTTTGTGGTGATACTGTTTTATAATTTGAGTTTGAACTTATATATTGATCTTCTTCAATAACTGTTTTTACTTGAGTTATAAGTGAACATATAGGAACAATTATAAATGTTCCAATAAAAACTGATATAAAATCAAACATTGCTATATATGGAGTTATAAAAAAATCAAAAATCAACAAAATTCCAGCTCTTATAGAAAATAATATCCAAAATGTTTTTTTACTATTTTCCTTTGAAAAAATTTCAGATAATGGTTTTAAAACAAAAATTGACATATGTATAGAAACAAAAGCTTCCACTCCTAATGCAACAATAATAGATAAGGTATTACTTCCATTACTTGCATAAATTGTATTTGGCATCAATAACAAAAGAATTATCAACAATATTTTATATTTATTTTTCATATACAGACTGCACCTCTATTCTTAAATAAATTATAACATAAAATTCGACAATTTTTAATATTTATATTTTAACTTATTTTAAATTTTTATTGTAAATGTTATAAGTTAAATTTTATATTGTGCATAAATTATATATAGAATAAAATTTATTTGAAAGAAGGAGTTTATGGAAAATATATCATTAGGTCAAATTGCAACTATAATTACATTTGCAAGTATTTTTATTGGCGCTATAACTACTTTAATTGCTTTTTCAAAATCGTTCATTTCTAAAGTGTTGAATCCAATCAATCAGAAAATAGATAGATTAGAAAAAGTATCTATGAAAAGTCGTAACAACATAGAACTTGAATTAATTAAAATTATTCTAGTAAACTTTATTAACGATATTGAGCAAGGTACTGATAAAACTCAAATTCAGAAAAAAAATATATATGAATTATACGATAGATATAAAACTTTAGGTGGCAATTCTTATGTTCATGATCGTTGGGAAAAACTTATTAAAGAAGGTAAATTATAAAAAACTATCCTCGATTTTGAGAATAGTTTTTATTTTTTTATATTTTGATTTTCATTATTTTTATACTCTTCCCTGATACTAGATAATATCTCGTCTAGTTGTTCTGTAGTAATAGTTCCACCATTTTTTGATATTGTACTAATTTGCTCATCTGATAAATATTCAATTAATGGTCTTCCCTCATAAAAGTGTACATATTTTGAACAAAAAGGTTGTACATGTTCAGTAGTATATTCATGTAAATTGTAATAAGCAACAAAATCATCATGATATTCATAATATATTGGACTAGTATCATATGAATAAAGTATATATAAGTTTTTTTCACCCTTTACATTTTCATTTTCTATGACAGTAAGTTCATATAAATTAAAAGTTTTAGAATTAATGATACTTTGTTTTTGTTTCGTTAAATCGGCTATTTCTCTTTCTAAACTATCACGTTTTTCAACATATTCTGCTAAATAATCATCAATAGTTTTTGATTGTGACTTATCATTATTTTTAAATAATGACTCAATTTTATATGAACATTTACCTAATCCAAATCCCGTAAAAAATATAGTAATACCTACTCCACCAGCAGCAAGCCTTTTCACTAATTTTTCATTTACTTTCATATATATTTTCCCCCTTTAAAACTGATTGCTTAATAAAATATCACAATAATATAAAAAAGTCAATTTGGTTCGAGAATAGTTACCAACAAATATGTATAAAATATTATATTTAGTATATATCAATCTAATATAGTTACAATTTGCGTTTTTTTTAAGTATGTGCTACAATATCATGCAATTAAGGGGGAAAATTATGGAAAGTAATGTTGTTAAATTATTAGAAAATACAAAATATGATGCTCACAAAGGAGAATCTTGGAAGTATCCAGAAAATAGTTATGGTGCTATTAAATCAGCTTTAGAAAATCCAGAAGTAGATGCAGTTGAGTTTGACGTTAGAATGACTAAAGATTGTAAATTAATTATAAGACATGACGATTCAATGTTCACTACTTCATCATCATTTAAAAAGGTATCTGATATGACACTTGACGAATTAAAAAAATTAAGTATAAAAGCCCATAAAATAGATTATTTTATTCATAGATATCAAATTCTTAATAACAAGAAAACAGAATATAGTAATTATCAAAAAGAACTTTTAAAGCAATTAATTTCAAAGAAAGATAGAATAATTACACTAGAAGAATTATTACAAATTGCTCCTAACGATAAAAAATTACTTTTAGAAGTTAAAGGTAGTGATGAGTATTATAAAACTGATAAATATAGTAAAGGTATTTTAGAACTTGTAAATAACTACAGTATGAAAAATATATTAATACATGGCTTTGATTCTAAATTGATGATGTGGTTTCAGGAACATGCTCCAAAAGCTGTTGTAGGTATTGGAATTTCAACTGATTTAAAACCACTAGATTTACCATTAAATCATGCTTGCTTTAATTTATCAAGGATGAATGATCAATTAAAACAAATAGTAGATGCTTTAGAAAAAAGACCAGAAAGAGAATTCCATTTTTGGAAAGTCGACACTCGAAAAGAATTAGAGTTATATAAATTATTCTTAAATGAAATGGCTAAAAGAGAATTAAATAGTACAACTAGCATTATGACTAATGATGTTAAAGCTTGTAAAATGTTAGTTAAAGACTATAAAGATTCCTTAGAAAAATAATTAAAACATCTGAAATTTCAGATGTTTTATTATGATTGTTTGATAATAAACAAATTATATTTAATTCAAAGTTTTTTTATTTATTTTCTATAATAATTTCTCATTCTAAGTTCTGCAATATGTTCTAATCTACTACTATCCCCTTTTGCCCATAGACTATCAAATGTAGCCAAAGATTCATCTCCTAGTTTTTCTACAAAATTTCTTACCTTTTCTAAATTATCTTCATCTACATATGAAAGTGATACTATCGTTGCATATTTTTCTCCTATATCCAAATTGAATGCTTGTTCATTATAATTACCATTTATTACATCTTCTAGAGTTATTACTTTCTTTTTTGTAAATGCTACAAACTCTGTTGTTAATTCTTCTCCTATTAATGACCTTAACATTTTTGGATTACCTGTTTGATATAATATCTTGGATGCCATCTCCCACTTTCTTGGATCTGCATTTGGTGTTTGTCCATTATATTTTGTTCTTAATCCCTTATCTCTTTTAAAACTTATAAATGCATATATCGCAGGATGTATTTTCATTCCTACTTTGCTTTCTTCTACATCTAATTTTTCATATTCACTTTCTGGAGTGATTGCCCATTTTAACCAATCTTCTGCTGTCGTTTTTATATACACATGGGCAAGTCTATTAAATAATGGCTCTGCTAATTCATTTGCTGAAATTGAATCTTCTACTTCATTTCCTGCTGCCACTATTCTTGCATTTTCTGGTAATTTCCACTTACCATTTACTTCTTTATCTAATATTAAATTGAATGCTAACTTTTGTATGGCTGGTAATGCATTCGCCAATTCATCTAAAAATAATATGTGTATCTTATCAGGCTCACTCTTACATTTCTCCTCTAAGTTTTCAAGCCATGATGGCTTTATATCCAGCATATGTCCTTCTTCTACTATTACATCTTGATATTCAATAAATTCTTTTTCTTCTTCATTTCCTAATTCATTTATTATTTTCTTTTTAACCGGTACTTCTACTCGTTTATATGTTGGTTGTATATATACACTTTTACCCAATAATGATTCTATCGATGCATTTGCTAAATATATTATTTCACAATCTTTATCTAATTGTTTTACTCTCGCACTTTTTCCTTCGCTTGATCTTCCATGTAGATATGGTGTTATACCACTTTGTATGCAAGATTTCATTATATCTTCTTCACTTACATTTTCATAATTAAAATTATATGGATTAATATTTAAATTTTTATTATAGTTTTCGTATGTATTTTCTACACTTTTAACTTTACTTAAATCTAAAGTTTGAGTTATTGCTGGTAAATAATATTTTTTTAAATAGTTATACATATCTGAAAATAGAAAGTCTAATATGTCTGAATCCACATTATTAAATTGTATTCCGCTCATACCAATTTTTTCTGTAAAACATATATCTTTTTCTTCATTTACTATCCAAGTTATTGGATTTACTTCAAGCCAAACATAATTTCCAACATCTCGTGTATTTCTTCCATTTGATAAA
>CANRAQ010000002.1 GCA_947628725.1 uncultured Bacilli bacterium
AGTAAAGTTTACTGTTATTGTTGCTGATCCTGCTGCTACTCCTGTTACTGTTACTAAATTATTTGTATTTGCAGCTACTGCCGCTGATGAGGCTTGTGTTACTGTTGCTTTTGCTGTTGCGTTACTTGATACTGTAAACTTTCCTGCTACACTTGCTTTTTCATTAAATGTTAATGTTTTTCCTTTTACTACAGTTCCGCTTGTTGCACTTAATGTTATTGTTGGTGTTGCTTTATTTACTGTTAATTTCCCATTTACTTTTGTTATATCATAATTTGCTGTTACATCTGTTGTTCCACTTTTTATTACAACATTGCTTAATGTATTTGTAGCAGTTCCTGCTGCTGTTTGTGTTCCTACTATTGTACATGTTGCTGCATGTCCACTTACTAATTGACCACTTGTTAATGTACATGTGTTATTTGTTAGTGCACTTGCATCATATGTTTTACTTGATGTTCCTGCTGTATATGTCACTGGCCTTTTAGATATTGAACAGTTAAATGTCTTTGTTCCTGTTGCGTTATCAGACCATCTATATCCTGTCACTAGTGTTGCTGTTATTGTATATGTTCCTGCATTTGTTTGATTATATCCACTTAATGTATATCCTGTTCCACTTGTTGCTGTTGTGATTTGTTGTTGACTTCCTGTATATACTAGTCCTGTTTTACATAAAGAAGTCGTTGGAATCGCTGCCGCACTTGCTATTGTAGCCGTATATGTCTTTGCTGCAGCATTATTATAATTTGCCGTATCTGTTGGAGTAAAGTTTACTGTTATTGTTGCTGATCCTGCTGCTACTCCTGTTACTGTTACTAAATTATTTGTATTTGCAGCTACTGCAGCTGATGAGGCTTGTGTTACTGTTGCTTTTGCTGTTGCGTTACTTGCTACTGTAAACTTTCCTGCTACACTTGCTTTTTCATTAAATGTTAATGCTTTCCCTGCCACTACTGTTCCACTTGTTGCGCTTAATGTTATTGTTGGTGTTGCCTTTGCTATTGAACAACTAAATGTCTTTGTTCCTGTTGTATTATCATTCCATCTATATCCTGCTGCTAATGTCGCTGTTACTGTATGTGCCCCTGCAGTCGTTTGATTATATCCTGTTAATGTATATCCTGTTCCACTTGTTACTGTTGTTATCTGTTGTTGGCCTCCTGTATATACAAGCCCTGTTTTACATAAAGAAGTCCCTGGTGGCGTTGCTGATTTTGTTACTGTTGCTGTATATGTCTTTGCTGCCGCACTATTAAAGTTTGCTGTATCTGTTGGAGTAAAGTTTACTGCTATCGCACTACTTCCATCTTTTACTCCTGTTACTGTTATTGTTGTTGCTTTACCTGCTGCTGTTGCTGTTACTGTCGCACTTCCTGGACTTACTGTAGCTACTGCTGTTGTTCCACTTGTAATACTAAGTGTTCCTGCCGCATCTGGTGTTGATTTTACTGTTGCTGTAAATGTCATTGTTTTTCCTGCTACTACTGTTCCATTTGCTGAAAGTGTTATTGTTGGTGTTGCCTTTGCTATTGAACAACTAAATGTCTTTGTTCCTGTTGTATTATCATTCCATCTATATCCTGCTGCTAATGTCGCTGTTACTGTATGTGCCCCTGCAGTCGTTTGATTATATCCTGTTAATGTATATCCTGTTCCACTTGTCGCTGTTGTTATCTGTTGCTCGCTTCCTGTATATACTAGTCCTGTTTTACATAAACTTGTTGTTGGTGGTGTTGCTGATTTTGTTACTGTTGCTGTATATGTCTTTGCTGCCGCTTTGTTAAAGTTTGTTGTATCTGTTGGAGTGAAGTTTACTGCTATAGCACTACTTCCATCTTTTACTCCTGTTACTGTTATTGTTGTTGCTTTACCTGCTGCTGTTGCTGTTACTGTCGCACTTCCTGGACTTACTGTAGCTACTGCTGTTGTTCCACTTGTAATACTAAGTGTTCCTGCCGCATCTGGTGTTGATTTTACTGTTGCTGTAAATGTCATTGTTTTTCCTGCTACTACTGTTCCATTTGCTGAAAGTGTTATTGTTGGTGTTGCCTTTGCTATTGAACAACTAAATGTCTTTGTTCCTGTTGTATTATCATTCCATCTATATCCTGCTGCTAATGTCGCTGTTACTGTATGTGCCCCTGCAGTCGTTTGATTATATCCTGTTAATGTATATCCTGTTCCACTTGTCGCTGTTGTTATCTGTTGCTCGCTTCCTGTATATACTAGTCCTGTTTTACATAAACTTGTTGTTGGTGGTGTTGCTGATTTTGTTACTGTTGCTGTATATGTCTTTGCTGCTGCATTATTAAAGTTTACTGTATCTGTTGGAGTGAAGTTTACTGCTATCGCACTACTTCCATCTTTTACTCCTGTTACTGTTATTGTTGTAGCTTTACCTGCTGCTGTTGCTGTTACTGATGCACTTCCTGGACTTACTGTAGCTACTGCTGTTGTTCCACTTGTAATACTAAGTGTTCCAGCTGCATCTGGTGTTGATTTTACTGTTGCTGTAAATGTCATTGTTTTTCCTGCTACCACTGTTCCATTTGCTGAAAGTGTTATTGTTGGTGTTGCCTTTGCTATTGAACATTTAAATGTCTTTGTTCCTGTTGCGTTATCATTCCATCTATGTCCATCTGCTAATGTTGCCGTTACTGTATATGTTCCTGCATTTGTTTGATTATATCCACTTAATGTATATCCTGTTCCACTTGTTGCTGTTGTGATTTGTTGTTCGCTTCCCGTATATACTAGTCCTGTTTTACATAAAGAAGTTGTTGGAATTGTTGCTGATTTTGTTATCGTTGCTGTATATGTCTTTGCTGTTGCATTATTAAAGTTTACTGTATCTGTTGGAGTGAAGTTTACTGCTATCGCACTACTTCCATCTTTTACTCCTGTTACTGTTATTGTATTACTTGCTGCTCCTGCAGAAGTTGCTGTTAATGCTTGACTTGCTGGTGTTACTGTAGCTACTGCTGTTGTTCCACTTGTTGCACCTACTGTTCCTGCTGCTGATACAGTAGTTCCTGATTTCACTGTTGCTGTAAATGTTAATGTTTTTCCTGCTACTACTGTTCCACTCGCTGCACTTAATGTTATTGTTGGTGTTGCTTTATTTACTGTTAATTTCCCATTTACTTTTGTTATATCATAATTTGCTGTTACATCTGTTGTTCCGTTTTTTATTACAACATTGCTCAATGTATTTGTAGCAGTTCCTGCTGTTGTTTGTGTTCCTGCTATTGTACATGTTGCTGCATGTCCACTTACTAATTGACCACTTGTTAATGTACATGTGTTATTTGTTAATGCACTTGCATCATATGTTTTACTTGATGTTCCTGCTGTATATGTTACTGGCCTTTTAGCTATTGAACAGTTAAATGTCTTTGTTCCTGTTGCGTTATCAGACCATCTATATCCTGTCGCTAATGTTGCTGTTACTGTATATGAACCTGCATTTGTTTGCGTATTGCCACTAAATGTATAGCCTTCTCCTGCTGCATTTGTTATTGTTTGTGCTGCCCCATTATATGTTGGTGTTGAACAATATGATGTTGTTGGAATCGCTGCTGATTTTGTTATCGTTGCTGTATACGTCTTTGCTGCAGCATTATTAAAGTTTGTTGTATCTGTTGGAGTAAAGTTCACTGTTATTGTGCTTGATCCATCTTTTACTCCTGTTACTGTTATTGTTGTCTGTGCTCCTGCACTTGTTCCTGTCGTTTGAGTGCTTGTTGGTGATACTGTTGCTGTTGCTGGTGTACTACTATCCAAAGATAATGTTCCTACAGCATTTGGAGTTGATTTTACTGTTGCTGTAAATGTTAATGTTTTTCCTTTTACTACTGTTCCACCTGTTGCTGATATTTCTATTGTTGGAGTTATTTTTGTTATTTTTAATGTTCCATCTACATATTTTATATTTACTGTATAGTTTGATGCCTCTGCAGTAAGACCACTTAATTTTATTGAATATGTTCCTGCATTTGTTGGAGCAATTGTGTTTTCATTATAATTTGATGATGAATATTTATATGTAGGTGTTCCTCCTATTGTTACTACTGTTTCTTTGTCGTTTCCTTTTAATCCTTCTACACTAGTAGTGTATGAATTAGATAGATTAGCTGGGCTTGCTGTATATGCTACTGTCTGATTTTTTGGTGTTGCTGTTAATGTCAAAGGTGCCTTTTTTATAGAACAAGTAAATGTTTTATTTGTTCCTGTGAAGTCTTCCCATACATATCCTTCTTTTAATGTTGCTGTTACCGTATAATCTCTTGCATTTAACTGTGTATTATTACTAAATGTATAGCCCTCTCCTGCCGCTTTTGTTATTATTTGGTTTGCGCCATTATACGTTGGATTTGAGCAATATGTTAGATCTGCTGGTATTACTATTTTTCTTTTTGAAGTCTCTACTTTATTATTTTCTACATCAGTAGTGTCGCTTACTTCTTTATCTTGATAATTTGCTTTTTTTAATGTTACTGTTACTCCGACATGTTTTCCTACTAAATCATCTGTAACTTTTAAATCTTTGCCTGTTTGACCTTCTATTACTACTTTTTTCCCAGTTGAGTCCTCATACCACCATTCATATTCATAACTATCTGGTTTTTCTTGTGGATCTGTCACTGTTGCTGTTAATGTACTTCCTACTACATTGTCTCCTTCTACTGTTACGCTTCCACCTGTAAATGGTCTTTTTGTTACTGTTAATTTTCCCTTTGCATTAGTTATCTTGTAATTTTTTGTTACATCTACATTACTTGCATTTTTTATTGTTACTGTTTCTATAACATTGTCTTTTGTGCCTACATTTGTTATAGCTGATTCTTTTGTCATTTTACAAGTTACATTATGTCCATTTATTAGGCTTGCTGTACATCCACTATTAGTTAAAGGAGTTCCATCGTAAACTTTTTGATCACTTGCAGCTGTTACTGTTACTGGTCTTTTATTTATTGTAAATGTTTTACTTACTGTTCCTTTATAATTTCCTTTTCCTGTTACTGTTACAGTTGCTGTTCCTGCATCTACATTATCTTCATATGTTACTGTATAATCTGTATCAAATGTTAATGTTTTTGATCCATCTTTTAAAGTTACTGTTGGTGTCTTTGCAGTTGAATCGTATTCGTATTCGTTTTCACTTAATGTTACTGTAAAATCATCTATTGGTTTTGGTGTTACTACTCCATGTGCTTGAGTTTGTTCATTTACATTTCCTACTCTATCTGATACTGAACCTGTTTTTAATACTAAATCATATTCTCCTGCATTTACGCTATTTAATGTTAATGTTATTTTATATCCATTTGTTACTTTTACTGCTTCACTTATTGCTTTTATTGTTGATATATTACTATTTAAAGTAAAATTATCATTATTAAGTTTAAATAGGTCTAATCCACTTTCTTCATCTGTGCATATTACTGTAGCTGTTATTTCTTCTCCATAAATTACACTATTTATGTTTGGTATTGTACATATTGGTTTTATACTATCTATTGTATCTATATCTTTTACTACATTCTTATAATTTAGTCCATCACTCGTTGTTGCTTTTACTGTTTTATTATCCCTATATGTGACTTGTTCTTTAATTTTCACACTTGGTTGTGATACCTTATACCATGTGTTTGGTTTTATCTGTGTTGTATCTTCACCACTACATTTTGTTGGTAATATTGTTGCGTTATTACAACTATTTACCTTAACATTACTTGTTCCTGCTACTTCTGAATAAAAATAATGTTCTGGTGTTATAATGTTTGTATCATCATATAATATTGTTACTTCTTTTTGTAACCAGTTATCTGTCTTTGTTATAGTTATGCTTGGCGCTACTATTTCTTTAGTTTTTACTGATCCTGTTAGTGTTGCTTCTTTTCCAACTACATTTGTTACTACTATTTTATAATAATAGGTATTATTAGATATTAAGTTATCAAATGAGCATGTTTTTTCGTTTGTTTTTCCTGTTCCACCATATGTTGTATCTTTTCCGAATTCACATCTATAACTTTTTATTACTGATTCACTATTAACATCAAAATTTATTATTGATGAGTTTGTACTGATATCTGATGATATAAAAGTTAATATTGGAGCATCTAATGATACTTCTCCCTTTGTTATTCCTGATTCTTTTCCCCAGTTTACTATTTCATCATTTATTTCTAAGTTATATAATCCTACTACTTTATCATCTTCTACAATTACTGTGCCATCTTTTGGTTTACCACTTTTTAATTCAAGGTCTAATGTGTCCCCATTACATTTTTTATTTGAATAGCTACCTAAACATAGGTTACCATCTTCCATTACTGCATATGAGCCATCTTTAACATTGAACTTTTCTATTTTTTTACTTACAATATTATCCTGTATAGCTCCTATATAATTGTCTACACTTATTTGAATATTTCTGTCTTTAGAACTTTCTATTATTCCATATACAAAATAGACTAATATAAGTCCTATAATTGTTAATACCGCTATTACTGCAAGTAGTTCTACTAATGTAAATCCTCTTCTTTTACTCATAACATGCACCTCTCATAACTATTTTCACTAATATCATTATACTATTTTTGCCTTTAAAAGTAAATAAAAAATGGCAAGTTATGTCATTTTTTAGGGGTTGATAAATATCTATATAGATTAAACATATTTTTCATATAATATAGTGGTGGTATTAATGGAAAAAATATTATATATAATTATTTTAATTTTATTAGAAAGTAGCAATTTTTATAAAAACATCAACTATGTTAATCCATCTAATTATGATTTTATAGTAAATAAAAATAATAAATTAGATAGAAATTATGAGCCTAAAGATTTAGAAAAAATAGATTTAAAATATTCATGTGAAAATAAATATTTGAGGCATGATGCTAGAATAAAATTTGAACAAATGGCTGAAGATGCTTCTAAAGAAGGTCTTAATCTAATAGCGGTATCTACTTATAGAAGTTACGATTATCAAGAAAAATTATACAACAATTATGTTAAAGATTATGGATTTTACTATGCTGATATGGCAAGTGCTAGACCTGGACATTCTGAACATCAGACTGGTCTTGCAGTAGATGTTTCAGATAGTTCATTAGATTATGATAATTTTGAAGAAACTAAAGAATTCGAGTGGATGAAAAATAATAGTTATAAATATGGTTTTATATTAAGATATCCTAAAGCTAAATTTCTTACAACTGGATTCAAGTACGAACCTTGGCACTATAGGTATGTAGGCGAAGATATAGCAACTTATATATATAAAAATAATTTAACTTTAGAAGAATACGAAAATAATTTTTAAAAATTGTATAAGAAAACCTCTAGAAAAAATCTAGAGGTTTATCTACACTCTTTAGAATATGTATAATCATATCCTATTGCATGTTATTAAACATATTTCCTGAGCATCCACCACAATCATTATTTATAACTACATTTTCTTCATCACAAGTATATTGTGGAGTATATGTATGTGTATAAATATGTTTATTTATTACATGAGTATGTATTGGGCAACAATGTGCCTGCCCATTTTTGATAGACTATTCTTCAATGCAAGCATTTAACAAAGTAATTATGCTTATTAAATCATTGTCACTTAATTTTTCAACAAATTTTAAATTTCTAATTTCATAATCTATACTTCTAATATGTTCACACAAAACGGATCCATGTACATCTTTGGTATCCTCCAATTTATAATGTGTTGGAAATTCTTTATCATTAGAAGTAATTGGACACACAATAACCATTTTTGTATTTTGATTAAAGATGTTATTGCTAATTACAACTGCAGGTCTAAAGCCTGATTGTTCATGACCTTTTATTGGATTAAAATTTAGAAAAACTAAATCTCCTTGCTTTGGTATATATTTTTTTACCATATTTCTTTTCCTACACTTTCATCCCAAGAAAAATCCTTTGCTAAATTTTCACCATTATATTCTTTAAATCTTTTTTCTAATGATATTTTCTTTTTTTGAGGCACACTAATAACTATTTTGTTATCATCTAGTTCTATATTTAATATATCATTAGTTTTTATATTTAAAGATTTTAAAATATTACTAGGAATTCTAATACCTAAAGAATTTCCCCACTTTTGAAGCCTAGCTTCCATGTTATCATCCCCATTCACTTATAGTATATACAATGTTTATACATTTGTCAACCATTTATTACAATTTATAATAAGTTATTTAGGCATACTAAAAGTAACTTTAATATTTATAGTTTTATCTTCAAATATCTCTATTTTATCGATTAAATTAACTATTAGTTCTCTACTAGGGTTTTTAAAATATATAAATTTATTAATATATTCTCTTATAAGTTTATTTTTTAACTCTTCATTTATTGTTTCATTAATATCATCATTTAATTTATTATATTCTTTTTGTTTTATTGAAAGTTCATGTTCTAATTTTGATTTTACTCTTTCAAATTGTTCATCAGTAATTTTTTTATTTAACTTATCAATATAAATATAATCTAAATTATCATTAATTTGTTTAATATCATTATTTAGTATTTCTAGTCCTTTTTTGTTATTAACTTTATTATTTTTATTTAAATTAGATAAAACATTATTTCTAATTTTATCTTGACTAATATAATTTAAACACATTTTAGTAAGTGAATTAATAATTATTTTTTCCAACTTATCATAATTATTTGAATGAGTTGTACAAAGTCTTTTCTTCATATAAGTTCTATAGTAATTGCAAATAGTGTAACATCTATCATCCTTTTTTCTTCTAGATGTAATTGATATTCTATGTCCACATTCACCACAATATAAAAGTCCATCTAATAAATGATTTTCTTTTTTTTCATTTCTACCTACATTTTTAGGTATTCGTTTTTGAGTTTCATAAAATAATTCTTTGTCAATTATAGCTTCATGAGTATTTTCTACAACAATATAATCATTAGTATTATTTTTAACAATCTTTTTAACTTTATAATTGACTTTATTTCTTTTATTTTGCACTAGATCACCTATATATATTCTGTTAGTTAAAATATCTCTAATTGTTTTAGGATGCCACTTCCCATATTTTAAATTATAATGACTTTTCCATTCAAAACTATAATACTCGGCAGGAGTTTTTACTTTTTCATTCGTTAACTGTTTTGCTATTTTATAAAATGACAAACCACTCATACACATATTAAATATTCTCTTAACAACACTTGCCTGTTCTTGATTTATTACTAAGTGATTTTTGTCATTTTTATCTTGATCATATCCAAATGGTGTTCTTCCACCTACCCATTTACCTTCTTTCATTTTTGCTTTTAAACTAGACTTTATTTTCTTAGAAATGTCTTTAGCATACATATCGTTCATTATAGCTTTAAATGGTGCAATATCATTATTAGAACTATCTAAAAATGTATCTATATTATCCGTTACCGCAATATATCTAACATTATGTTCTGGAAAATATTTTTCTATTAAATTGCCTGTACCAATATAATCCCTACCAAGTCTTGACATATCTTTAGTAATAACCATATTTATTTTTCCAAGTTCAATATCTTTAAGTAGTCTATTAAAATTTGGTCTATCAAAATTAGTTCCTGAATACCCGTCATCAATATAAATATCACATATATTTAAATTATTCTCTTTGGCATATTGAAGTAATAAACTTTTTTGATTTGTAATGCTCTCACTTATCAATACCTTATCGTCGTCTTCACGAGATAGTCTTATATAAAGACCAACATTATATATATTATTTAAACTACTAATCAATGTTTACCTCCCTCTAAATATAAATATGTAGATGATGGTATCCCATATTTTTTATTTTTACAAATCATTAAAATATAGTTTTTTAATTCTTTATTTAAAACTTTTATAAAAATATCATTAATATCTTTTTCTTCACTGAAAATATAATTAATTTTATACTTATCCATAAATTTTAAACCCCTCACTTAAATTTATGGAAAAAGTATTATTTTTTTACATATTAAATTAATATATTCTATTATAATAATTTAAGCAAATAAAAACATCCTATAAAATTTATTAGGATGTTTAGTTATCTTCATTTATTTCAAAATTTAATAATTCACGACAAGTTTTTTCATATAAATCTTGTTCATATTTTATAGTATCAATTAAAAACATTTTATCTTTTTCATATTCTTTTAAACCTCTCATATAATAAGGTTTATCAGTATCTAATACAATAAATGGCATAATGTTATTTTTTAAACATTCTTTAAACATTATTATTCTACCTACACGCCCATTTCCATCTCCAAAAGGATGAATTCTTTCAAATCTAAAATGAAAATCAACTATATCTTCTAGAGTAATACTACTTTTAGAATTATATTCTTTTAATAATTTTTCTATTTCTTTTTCAACATCATTTGGTGCTGTTGTATTAACAGCATTAACAACACCTATAATATTAGGAACAACTTTAAATCCACCAACATTATATCTAGGATTTTCTTCATCACTAGTATTTCTTTTTAATATCTTATTCATTTCAATTATCATATCTTTAGTTAAGAGTTCATCTACATTATCTAGCATATAATCAAATAGTTTAAAATGATTTTTAGACTCAATTAAATCATCTAATTTAATTAAATCATCACTTTTTGTGACAAAAGAAGATGTATCAAATATTGCCTCAGTCTGTTCACTAGTTAATCTACTACCTTCGATTTTATTTGAATTATACGAAAAATTAACTTGTGAATAATGATATATATTACCTTTAAATTTAGATTGTTTTTGCTTAATTAATTCATTTTTTATTTTATTTATATTCATAAATTCACCCTCTTCTAAGTCTTATTGTTCTATTTATTATATTCTTTTAAAAATTCTTCTAATTCTTTTTCATTTGAAAATATTTCTTCAAAAATATTATATAGTGTATCTGTTGCTTCATACTCTCCTATTGCATAACATTTTTTACCTAACCCATATGCAATTCCTGATTCAATATGTGCTGCCTTACCTGCAGGTAAAACAAGTAGTAAATTTTTTGAATTTTTTTCTCCTTCTAAATCATTATTAAATAATTTTAAAACAATATTATTTTTTAATCCTAGTGATTCAAACTCTTTTTGTTTTTCTTCGGGAGTTTGATTTTTGTTTCCATATCCCCAATCATCTTCATTTTTTAAAAAACAATAATAAGATATTTTGTATTTATCAAATAAATTACATATATTTAAAATATTTTCTTTATTCCTAGCTCTACCGGCTATAAAAAATTCATATTTATTATTCATATAGATTACCTTTCAAATTAACATTTATTAATTGTTCTTTTTCTATTATATCATAAATTATCACACATGTGGTACTTCATGATAGAATTCTTTTTCTACACATTTTGTTATTACTGGTTCCATTATTGGTTGTTCCATTTGAGGTGCTTGTTGTCTATTGCATCCTCCACAACAATTTCTATTACAAAACATAAATACCTCCTATCTAATTTATAATATGAATAATAAATTAAATTGTATGGTTTTATGCACAAAAAAATTATGGTTTTATAATCATAATTTTTCTAATATATAAATTGCCTATATTACATACTTAGGTTGTTAAATTCTTCTTTAAGAGTTTGAAATTTAGAATCTATTTTATTTTCTTCTGCTTGTTCTAAAACATACCATCCTTTTCTAAACATTAATTCATATACATCTCTTTGAAGTTTAGAATATATTTCAAATGTATTTTTATATTCATTATATAAGTTTTCATTACTAGCTTCTGTAAGAGCTATAGCATAATTTTTAACTAATTCTTTTAAAGTACTTAATAAAGAATTCATATAGTCTTTATCATTTAATGTTTTCCCAGTAGGTACTTCAACTTTTGGATTTTTTATTTGATTATTATTCATTGTTACCTCCATCATTTAAAATATCTAATATTTTTGACATAGTATCAAAAAATGTATTACAAGCACTTTTTAGCATATCCTTAATCTCACTATCACTTACTTCTTCTACACTATTATTAGTACATTTATATGCACCATAATTCCAGTTAAACATATCACTTAAATAATCTAAATCTTTACCACTTATAATGTTTGGTACAACTTGATATTCTATATTCATATTTTCCCTCCAATTTTATATTGTGAATATAGAAAATTTTTATACAAAATTAAGCACAAAAAAATGATGATCCTGATAAAACCATCATTTCCGAGTTTAGAAAATTGCATAATTGATTTCTCAACGACTAAATATTATCAGTACTTAGTGCAATATTCCTACCTAGAAGTTTCTCTCTTCTTACAATTGCAATGTCTAGAGTCGGTAGAAATTACGTAACCGCATTTCCATATCAATATTAAGCAAGTACTATTATATAATTTAATATTATATAAAGTTTTTTACTTAATATTTAGAGATAACTAAATATATTTTTATTATAATTAAATGTTATTTTTTACATATATAATTATCTTTATTATATAGTATTTAATTATCTATTTTCTCTAAACTAAATTAATTGTAGCAGAAAAGTAAAAAATTGTCAATATGTGTATGACAACTTTTTTATCTTTTTGAATTAGTTTAATAAATCCATCCACCATATATTGCTTTAGGATAAATTTTAAGCATATCTTCCCATTGTACTATAAATGTATCTGCTATAGGATATACAAGTTTTCCTGCAACTGTCTTTGTCTTACTATTTGCAAATGTTTCAATAAATATTACTTTACTTCTAAAAAGTTTTGCTATATAGCACATTGGAACTGCAGTATGTGTACCTGTAGTAACTATGACTTTAGGTCTTATTTTTACAAATAATATAAAAGACTTAATAATATTAAACGAAAATTTAAAGAAATATGAAAACATATGTAATTTAGTTCCATAAACTAAATAATATACATTTTTATATTTTTTACATAAATCTTTATTAGATTTTGTCTTTTCAGTAACGATATAACTATCATATTTTTCAAACAGTGGTTTTAATTGTAATAATTCATTTAAATGCCCACCTGTGCTTGATATAAACAAGACTTTTTTCATACTTCCTCCATTTTACATTTTTTGGTACTTTTTAGTATATTTCATAACTTTTTTCATTTGTTCAAATTGATTTAATAATCTATTTACTTCTTCTACACTTCTTGCGCTACCTTTTGCTATACGTTGTTTTCTAGTAGCTTTTAATATTTCTGGATGTCTTCTTTCATATGGTGTCATAGATAATATTATTGCCTCAATATGTGCCATATCTTTAGGATCTACTTTTACATTTTTTAATTCTTTAGGTACTCCTGGAATTAATTTTATTAAATTTTCAAGTGGTCCTAATTTTTTTATTTGTCTAAATGTACTTAAAAAATCTTCCAAATCGAATTTACCTTGCTCCATTCTTTTAGCAGTTTTTTTTGCTTCATCTTCATCAATTGCTTCTTCTGCTTTTTCTATCATTGTCATTAAGTCACCCATACCAAGTATTCGAGTGGCCATTCTCTCTGGATAAAATTCATCGAGTCCATCCATTTTTTCACTTGCACCTACAAATTTTATAGGTACATTTGTAAGATGTCTTACTGATAGGGCAACTCCACCCCTTGTGTCACCATCAAGTTTAGTTAATATTGCACCAGTAAGTTTTAATTCATTATTAAATCCTTCTATTACATTTATGGCATCTTGTCCCATCATACTATCTATTACTAATAATATTTCATTAGGACTTACAGATTGATTTATGTCTTTTAATTCATTCATCAAGTCTTCATCTATATGTAGACGACCAGCTGTATCTATAAGTACATAATTATATTTGTTTTCTTTAGCATATTTAATAGCATTTACTGCTATATCAACTGGATTCTTTTTACCTTCAGTATAAACATCTATATTAAGTTCTTTACCTATTGTTTGCAATTGTTCTATTGCAGCGGGTCTATATACATCACAAGCAACAAGTAATGGATTTTTCTTGTATTTTTTTCTAAGTAATAATGCAAGTTTCCCTATAGTGGTAGTCTTACCACTTCCTTGAAGTCCTACTAACATAAGTACACTAGGATTACCACTTACATAGATATCTTCTTTATTACCTCCAAGAAGATCTACAAGTTCATCTTTTAATATTTTTACGAACTGTTCTCCAGGTTTCAAACTTTTAGCAACTTCTTCACCTAATGCCTTTTCTTTTACATTATTTATAAATTCTTTTACTACTTTATAGTTTACATCTGCCTCTAAAAGTGCGAGACGTATTTCTCTTGTTACTTCACTAATATTATCTTCAGTTATTTTTCCATAACCTTTTATTTTATTTATTGCACTTTGTAATCTATCTCCTAAGTTTTCAAACATTATATCACCTATATAATTATATAATAAAAATAATAGTTTTGTCTATTATTTCTATTATTTATATCATAAATTTATATACTTTTACCTTGCCAAATACCTACAACATTAACATTGCTTGAATATGGTTCTGGTTTTGGAAGAGGCATCTTAATTATCATAGGAACTTTAAATGCCCTACCGAATGCTACGCACATACCTGGTTGTAAACTTTTTTGTTTTTCCATTATTTCTGCACTCATATTAGGTAACATCTTTTTAATATAATCTAAATCTCTTGGGTGAGTCATCTTAAATATTAAGAAATTACTAATTTGAGATATAACTGTTTCAGAAAGTTCAACAGGTCTTTGTGAAACTAAGTTTATAATAAGTCCAAATTTTCTTCCCTCTTTAGCAATTCTCTCAAATATATTATATCCTAGTAAGAAGTTATCATTGTCATTTTGTACATATCTATGTGATTCTTCTAATAATATATGAAATGGTATTGAACCCCTTTGTTGTAAATGTTTAGTAAAATTAAATAACATTTTTGAATATATTTTAACCATAGTTTTAGCAAGTCTATCGTCAATATCTTCTAGGTTAAAGTTTATTATTTGTGATTTTCTATTATTCTTTGCAACTAAACTTGCTATATAATTATTAAGATTTATATATTCTGGATAGTTAAAGAAATCACTATTTTCACTTATTGCGATAGAATGAAGTCTAACTTTTAGTGTTATAGCTTCATCATATAATTTGTCATTTCTTAAAAATCCATCACTTATAAGAGTAAAATCTAATGCTTTTTGTAAATGATCTAAACTAAATGCATGGTCGTTTGGTGCCTCATAATTATCTAAATTTTCATCTATAAAACTAGTTATATATTGAGTTATAAGTACACTTTCTACGAAATCCCCATCTCTATCTATTAAAAAGCACTCTCTAAATTTTCTTACATAACCAATTCCCTGTATAGGAGCCTCTAAATTAAATTGTTCTGTTTGACATCCAGCAATAATAGTAAATATATCATTTCTTTTACTTGATGCTGTTTGATTTGTATAAAGAACATCAAGTATTGCTTTAGCAATCAAGTGATTTTTATATCTTATTGACTCTTCATTATCATATGAAATTATTCTTGCTAATTTTATCATTTTTTCTATTATTTGTAATTGTGAATGTCTTTCAGCATTTAATAAAAGAGCAAAATCATCAATATCTAATAGCCATAGCGGTATTCTAATTAGTTCTCCATTAGTATCAGTTCTATTTGTAGTATAATATTTGAATTGATAATTAGGATTTATCTCATTTATTCTTTCAAATGCATTGTGATATTCACCATATGCATCAAATATGACATAATTTGCCCTATATGGACTAAATTTTTCATCATAGAATAAACTTTGTATAAAACTTGCTACACCATATGATTTACCACTACCAGTATTACCAAATATAGCTAAATGGTTACTACAAAGTTCATTTATATCTACATATATAGGTTTATCATTATATAATGGACTTACACCTAATTTAAACATACCATCTTTTTCTACACCTGTAATAAGGTTTAATTCTTCTTCAGTTACTAATCTTATATTAGCTTGTAAAGTTGGCTTTCTAAGTACACCACCTACAAATCTTCCATCTTCAATCGTACCTAAAAAATGTACCTTTATTATATCTTGAGATACATCCTCAACTTCACCTAATACTTTTCTATCTCCATCCTCAAAAACGACATGCATATTCATTAAATCCATGTTTATTGGAGTCCCATTAGGAATATTTATATGCGCAACGCTATCACTAATATACACTATTTTACCAAACATATTATCACCCTCATATTAATTCTTCTATTTCTTCTTTTATTTTTTTATCCACTTTTTCTAATATCTTTTCTATCTTTTTTCTATTTTTGTAAAGATTTAATTTTTCTTCGTAGTAATCTAATTTTTCTTTAAGTTCTTTTATATTTTTATGTACAGCATTACGACTAACATCATTATTATCGGCTATTTCTTGAAGTGTAAGATTATTAAAGTAATAATCTATAAAATATTCTTTTTGTTTATCAGTAAACAAATCTCCATAATAATCAAAAAGTTCTACATAATAAATCATTAAAATAAATACTCCGTAATTGTTGTTACAAGTACAAATAAACCGATTATAATATATATTGATGTCATATATTTTTTCTTATAAAACTTTGCATTATTATAAGCCATAGAAAACATCGTAAGTGTAATTATACTATAAAATACTGGCATAAATGCACTATTTATCAAACTTATTATAGCAAAAATTCCTAAAAGTTCTGTCAATATTATTTGAACTAATAAGCCTACATTATCGTTACTATATTCTTTTAGTTCCACTACTTTTACATTCATACTACATCTCCTTAAATAGACCATATATGTATTTTTCTATATCAAATACTCTAAGGTCTTCTGCTTTTTCACCTAAGCCGACATATTTTACAGGAATTGCAACATCATCTTTTATAGCAAGTACTATGCCACCTTTAGCAGTACCATCTAACTTAGTTAAAACTATCCCTGTTATGTTAGTAATTTCTTTAAAACTTTTTGCTTGGCTAATACCATTTTGTCCTGTAGTTGCATCTATTACAAGAAGTGTTTCGTGAGGTGCGCCAGGTATAAATTTGCCTATTACTTTGTTCATCTTATCTAATTCATTCATAAGATTAACTTTATTTTGTAATCTTCCTGCCGTATCTATTAAAACTACATCATAGTTATCATCTATTGCCTTTTTTAATCCATCATAAACTACACTAGATGGATCTTTAGATTCACTATATATCACATGAGCAGATACTTTTTCTCCCCACTCTTTTAATTGATCTATAGCTCCTGCTCTAAATGTATCTCCAGCAACCAGCATTACTTTTTTTCCTTCTTGTTTCAATTTATATGCAAGTTTACCAATAGTAGTTGTTTTGCCTACACCGTTAACTCCTACAAAAAGAATAACTGTTGGTCCGTTTTCGTTATAATTAATTTTACTTGTTATAATTTGGTTATCTACATAAATTATAAACATTTCATCTATAATTATTTCTTTCAAATCTTCACTATCAGTTATGTTTTCATGTTTTACACGATATTTTAATTTATCTATAAAATCCATAACTGTATTTACCCCTATATCTGCCATTATTAATATTTCTTCTAATTCATCAAAATACTCAGGGCTTACTTTTTTATATTTAGAATTAAGTAGACCAATTTTATTTACGAATTCTTTTCTTGTTTTCTCTAATCCTTTATCAAATGCTTCTACATCTTCTTTTTCTTCTTTATTAAATAGAGATTTAAATTTGTCAAATAACCTCATGTTCCCCACCTACTATAAACATTTTACTACATAGATTAATTAAAGTCAAAGAAAAAGAACAAACTATTTTAATTTTTTCTGATAATTTTGTTCTTTTTCTAATTTATTTATCAATTCTATTATATCGTTATAATTTAAAAATATACTATTTTCTTCACATTCTATCACATCACTTAATGGAATAATGATATTAGAGCTTTTATCAATATTAGAATTTGTTAATATTTTTGATCCATCCATTATATTATAATAACTTGTTTTAATTCTAGTATCATTATCATCTACATCTATATAATCTATATTTTTTCTAGCAACATAAAATTTGTTTTCATGTACTACTATATAATAATTGCAATTAAAGGATACTTCTATTACTCCATTCAAATTATCTTCAAATGTTTGATCATTTATAAGTTTATTTTTATCTTTAATCATAAACATCACCAAACTATATTATATAGATTTTTATTTTAATGTCAAATTATACATTAACTTTAATCGATTTAATATTTATATTCTTATTTCCAATTAATATATCATTTATTATTATAGGTTCAATAACCGTTTCTATTATTTTATCTATTTTACGCGCACCATATTCATTATAATTTGATAATTCTAATATTTCTTGTTTAATATTAGTATTTATTTTTATTTCTATATTTTTTAACTTATATTTGTGTTTCAAATCTTTTAATTTATTATCTATTATTTTTAACATATCATTATTGCTTAAGTAATTAAAGTTAATTATATTATCTATTCTATTCATAAAAGCAACATCGAAATTTTCATTTAATTCTGTATTTTTAACATTTTTAAATCCTATACCTTTACTATTAAATCCTAAATTAGTTGTCATTATTATAATGCAATTATTAAAATATATATATTCTCCTTTAGAATCTTTTAATTTACCATCATCTAAAATTTGATAAAATAAATCTATTATAGAATTATGTGCTTTATCAATTTCATCTAATATTATTACTGAAAATGGGCTATCTTTTATGGTTTCAAATACATTTTTATTATCATCATATCCCACATATCCTGCTGGTGAACCTATTAATTTACTTACAGAATGTGGTTCACTATATTCACTCATATCTAATTTTAATAAATTATTTGAGATTTTATTAGAAAATATTTTAGCAAGTTTTGTTTTTCCTACTCCACTTGGTCCTGTAAATAATATAGAATAACAATTATTTTCATCTATTAGTCCTAATTTAATTCTCTTATATAATTTTATAAGTTCAGATATTGCCTTATCTTCTCCTATAATTTCTTTTTTAAGTTCTAATTCAAATTTATCTGTTTGTTTTGGATCATATGAACTAAATTCATTTATAGGTACATTACTTTTTTCACTAACCACTTTTATAACATCTTCTTTTGTTATTATATTATTATCTGATTTTAAATTTAATTCTAATTTATTTAATTTAGACGCTATAACATTTTCCTTTTGTTTATAAGAAGATGCTTTTTTATAGTCTTTTTTTAATAAACAATCTTTCTTTATTTTTAATATTTCTTTTAATTCATTATTAAGTGAATTATATTTTTTTTCATTCTTATTTTCTTTTAAGGCTACATGAGCGCACACTTCATCCAAAATATCTATAGCCTTATCTGGTTGTTTACGCGTTTTTATATATTTATCTGAAAGTTCTACTATAAGATTAATTATTTCTTCATTTATTATAGTTTTATGAAATTTAGAATATGTATCTGCAAGTTTCATTAAAATATCTTTTGTAACTTCTAATGTTGGTTCTTTTATATCCACCCTTTGAAATCTTCTATCTAATGCCTTATCATCTATTATAAATTTTTTATATTCTGATGTGGTTGTTGCGCCTATCAATCTCATTTTATTTCTAGCAAGTGCAGGTTTAAATATATTGGATGCATCTATTGCGCCTTCTGCACCACCTGCCCCTACTAAAGTATGAATTTCATCTATAAATAATATAATATCATCATTTTCTTCTAATTCTTTAAGTATTTTATTTAATCTTTCTTCGAACTCTCCTCTATATTTAGTTCCTGCTACAGTCGAAGACATATCTAAACTAATTATTCTTTTATTTTTTAATGCATTAGGTACTTCTCCTATAGTTATAAGCCTACTTAATTCTTCAACTATAGCAGTTTTACCTACCCCTGCATCGCCTATTAATATAGGATTATTTTTCTTTCTTCTACATAGAATTTCTATTATCCTTTTTATTTCTTTATCTCTTCCAACTACTGGATCTATTTCTTCATTTAATGCTTTTTTATTTAAATCTATTCCTAATTCTTCTACTATCAGTTTTTTGTTTTTACCTTTTTTTACTGGTATTTTATATGAAAATTCATGATATAAATCATTGACATCTATATTCATGCCTATCAATATTCTAATTGCTACACCCTCACCTTCTTCTAGTAAAGATGAAAAAAGATGAGATATAGTTACATTTCCATTGTTATTTTCTTTACTATCATATATTGCATTTTCTAATACTCTTTTTAATAAAGGTGTATATAAAAAATACTCTACTTCTTTTTTACCAATTCCAACTATATTAATTATTTCTTTTCTAAAGGTTTCGTAAGTTAAATCAAATTCTTTTAATCTACTGCTTATCTCATTATCATCCTTAAGTATGGCCATCATTAGATGTTCACTTCCAACATAAGGATGTTTTAATTTTTTCATTTCTTCTTTGGCACTCATAAGTATTTTTTTAGCTTCTTCAGTAAAACTATTATACATATTTTCCCTCCTTTATATTCTATTCTATAATGTATAAAAATAATTTATTTATTCATCATAAATTATCATAGCGCTAAAACAATAGATTTGTTCTCCTCCACTTACACTAATAGATGTTTGATATTTTATATCAAATATATCTATATTTTTTCCACTTAAAAACTTATTTACACTCTTTTCTAAATCGAGTTCGTGAGACTCATCAAATAATTTTACCTTCATAAAAAAATCACCACTATAATTTTAATAGTGATGATTATATTTTTTTGTCGATTAATATCTAGTAGTTCTATTTGAGAACCATACCCCATAAGCAGGTATATTTAATACATTTCTTGGATTAAAACTTTTGGCAGTAAATTTAGTATAAAATCCAGCACCTGCAGGTATATTAGTATAGGCAAATTGAATATGTAAGTGTGTTCCTGTTGAACATGTATCCCATGTTTCATATCTAGGATTTCCACCCACTGTACCTATTACAGTATCTTTTGTAACAATATCTCCTACATTAACTCTAACGCTACCTAGATGAAAATATCCAGTTGTATACTTAGTTCCATTTATATTGTGATGAATATAAATCATATTACCGCCACAATTTGATTTATATGTTATATATGCAACTCTACCGCTTGCCATAGCATATACATTTGCCCCATGTCCAGAGCCTGCTATATCCATTCCATAGTGCATCATTGCATATCCCCAAGGATAATATATTCCGTAGTTTGCTGAAACTGATCCACTAATAACAGGTCTATAAAATGCTGTATCTGGAGGTAAGACGCTCGCACCACATGTATTTATATCCTCATCTAATTTACATTTATATGTATCCTCATATAATGAAATCATTTTTTTCATAGACTTGATATCATCTTCTATACTTACATTTTCATCCAATATCTCACCTAATTGGCTTCCAAGAGAATCTAGTTCTTTTTGTAACTCTTTTTGTTTTTCATTAAGTGATACCTTTTTTGCATTTAAGTCTTTAGTTTTTTGTTCATTTTCTTTTATTTTATTATTATATTCATCAATTAATTTATCATTATAATCTGTTAATTGTTCCGTTATTGCCATTCTATATATAAAATCTGAAAAATCTTTTGCTGCAAATATATATTCCAAATATTCAGATTCTCCACTAGATAATTGATAATAATTTATTATTTCTTTTATTTGTTTTTCCTTTTCTTTTATCTCTTCACCTAATGTTTCTATCTCTTGTGTAAGTTTAGTTATCTCTTCCCCAATATTTACTATCTCTAAATTGATAGATGAAATTGTATTTTTCTTATTTTGTATTTCTTTTTCTGTCAGTTTTTTCTTATCATTAGATTCTTCTAATTCTTTTTCCTTCTCTGCAAGTTCATTTTTTAAATCTCTTAAAGTCTTTGCCTCGACTACTCTACTTGAAGGTATGTAAAAATTAAAAATAATTAATAAAATAACTAGTAAAAATAAAGTTAATTTTTTTATATTTTTCATTCTCTCATCTCTTTTCTTATCTTTTTATAATTAGGACAATATTTTTCTACTAAATTCCAAAAATTCTTTGAATGATTGAAATGTATTATATGTGATAATTCATGAATAATAACATAATCTATTTTATCTATATCAAATTCTATTAATTTAGAATTTAAAGTTATAGTATGATTTTTTCTATTATATACTCCATACCTTGTTTTCATAGTTCTTATCTTTAATATTGGAGATTTTATTTGTTCATGAAAATGATTGAATACATAAACATATCTTTCATCAAATACTCTAATAGTTTCTTCCTTGTACCACTTATTTAACATATTCATGTCTTTGGTATATATATTATTTTTATCTAAATATACTTTTTGTATATTACTATCAATAATTATATCATACATTTTACCTAAATAAAAAAATCTATTATCATCATCTTTCTTTTTTTTAATGTGTTCTATCATTTTTCTAATACTGTTAATATTTTCTTCTAGTATCCTATTTATCTCATTTTTCGTTGTAAAATAATTACAAGAAACATGTATTTTCATATCATCTTTTACTCTTATATATAAGTTTTTATTGTTCTTTTTTTCTATAACTACATCATATTCTATACCATCTAATAAAAACTTCATTTTACCACCTTAATAATTATAACATAAAAATGAGTTCAATTTAAACTCATTTAAGTATTTTTATTTTTATCTTTAAAAAATTTATTAGTTATCAAATATGGAAATAACATATTTAATACTTTTTTCTCTTTTACTTTTTTATTTAAATCTAGTTTTAAATTTTCTAAATTTATTATTTGATTAATATTTTTAGAATATTTTTTTACTCTATTAGATAATAAAACTGATGCATAAAAATCGATGGAAAAAATTCCCACAAATACTCCAAAAAGAATTAAACATATTCTATTATATATGAGTACTTTTATAATATTATCTAAATATGGAAAAACAAAATTATAAAAAATAAGTGTTAAAAATCCCCATATCAATGAATATTGTAAACAAATATAACCTTTAAAATTAAAATCATATGATGAATAATCCCATAATCTTAGTTTAAAAATTTTAAGCAATATCACACCTGCAATTAGTTCAAGTATGCTTAATAAAATTAATCCTAATATAAATATGGCTACTGTTTTATATCTAAAATCCATTTTACAAAGAATATTGCATAGTAGATCTAATATAACTGCTCCAAAACCATATAACGGTACTACACATCCATTCATAAAACCTGGATTTATTATTTTTTTGCTTTTAAGTGCCCTATAAATCAATTCCAAAAACCAACCTATAATTGAAAATATACAAAATATAAATAAATATTTTAAAATCATAATAATTCCTCTTTACTTATCATAATTATCTAAAAATGTATTGTATTTACCATCTTTGGTATAACCTAATATGCAATTAAAATTAACATTATCAGCGCTTTTAAATATATTATGTTCTACATTTTTATTTACTTTTTTTAACTCACTTATTAATTTTTTTACTTCTTTTCTTTTACTATTATTTTCATCTATTTTGGATTTTTCTGTAAATTTACATGCACAATTTAAAAATTGTAAACCATTATATTTTTTCCAAGATATTATATCATTTTCACTCACTAAATAAAGTGGTCTAATAAGTTCTAATCCTTCAAAGTTTGTACTATGTAATTTTGGCATCATAGTTTTAAATTCTGCACCATATAACATTGAAAGCAAAGTAGTTTCTATTACATCGTTAAAGTGATGCCCTAACGCTATTTTATTGCATCCTAACTCTTTTGCCTTATTATACAAAAATCCCCTTCTCATTCTTGCACATAAATAACATGGGCTTTCTTTAGAAATATTATCTACTACATCAAATATATCACTTTCAAATATTTCAATAGGTATATCCATAATATCTGCATTTTTCTTTATGAGTTCAATATTTGAATCTTTATATCCTGGATTCATAACGACATAGTGTGCGTCAAATTTAAATTTACCATGTCTAATTAATTCTTGGATACATTTAGCAAGTAAAAATGAATCTTTACCTCCACTTATACATACCATGATATTATCATTTTCTTTGATTAGTTTATACTCTTGAATTGCTTTAACAAATTTACTCCATATTTCTTTTCTATATTTTTTTATTATGCTTTTTTCTATTTCTTTATAATCGTTCATATTACCACCCAAAATTAATTGATTTACATATTTAATTTTTATTTTTTAATATATTTACATCAACAATATAATTATATCATATTTATGTAAAGATTAATTAAACAAAATAAAAGAATTATATAGGTAATTCTTGATAACTTTAAATAATATTTAATTTTTAAATTATTAAATATATCTAAATATTTATCGATTGAAATACTAGGAAAACCACACTTTAATACATCATTAGTTAAATTAGTTAATTTAAGAGTTGTGATCTTACTTATATTTTTTTTGCATATTCATCAATAAATATATAAAACTTACTACTTTCAAATAAATACATCTTACTACTATCATCTTTTTTTAACTTTAAATATTTATCATGCAACTTACTCATATAACCACCTTCTTATCAAAAAAAAGGTAATAGAAAATTAGAATCTACTACCTTTCATATGTTCTCATTTTCATCATTTTACTACTCACAAGAACCATACTATTTATGTGTTTATTTAGCCTAATCGCTAAATAGGAATTAAACTTCTACTATAAACCGTACTGAATATAATCCTTAAACTATATTAACTGACAGAAGTTTTACTTACTTATTGTAGTTGGAACAAGAACGACACGGAACGAATCGCGGTCGACACTAACACCACTGTAGTAGAAGGAGCAGAACACGCCCGCACGGGTGCCATCGGCATAGTACCCACCACGACTGAACCAAGGGCTACCAGAATAAACAAAGTTAGCGTTATCTCCATACCATTCTGCTGTCTCACCTAATGCATGTCCTTTGCATTCTTTATCTTTATCTGTATTTGTATTTGTACATTTAGAGTAAGAATCTACCATATATTTATCATAATATTTTGCATTATCAGGAAGAGTAAACCATGTTGCATCAACCCCTGAACTTGATACTGTATTATTGTAGTTACCCATTACTCTTTCAGCTGCTCCTCCACTTATATCATATATTCCATATATTGTCCCTGTTGTACTTGCTTTTTGCCCTTTTTCTGTTTCATATGTATTTGTTGTACATGTTGTTTCAGATGAACCTGCATTTGCTGTATCTCCTGCTATTCCTGTAATATAGTTACTACAATTATTTATATAAACTTCTTCTTGGTCTTTTCCATATTTTCCATATTTTGATTGAGATAAGTACGCTACTGCTCCCCATTCTCTATTTTTCATCAGATGACTATCTACACCTTTTATATAATTATCAAATTTTTTTGCCGTAGCAAATTGATTAACAATTTGTTGATATCTTAATGATATTACATTTGGTAGTATATATGGGTCTTGATTAGCATTATTACAATTAGTTTCACTTGCTGATGTATAACATGTACTAGTTTTATCTGCACTTGTTTCAAATTTTGCTACCCATATTCCATCAAGTTCATCATCCCCAAATGTAAATGCGGGATGTATTGTATAACCTTCTGTTGCATTTGTTCCTGTTCCACTTATAAAGTTTACTGATATTTCTTGTTCTTTTGTTCCCATTTTATATTCATATCTTGGTATCCATACAAACATTGCTCTTACATCTGTATCTAGGTTTAATGCTTGACCTTCTGACTTTGCCTTTCCTGCATCTGTTAATATTACTGCATTTGCCCAATTATATTGTGAATAGTCATACCATTCTTTAGATGTATCTGCTATAACCCATGCATTATCTTTATATAGTACTGGTGTCATTCCTGATAATTCTGGAGTATTTGCTCCACTATTATCTTTATATACTTCTTCTGTTTTTGTTCCATCTTTTATTTTTAGGTTGCCTTTTTCATCTGTTTCTAATACTACATCTTTATATGTTAAGTCTTCTACTTTCTTTACTATTCCCCTATCAAATGTTATAGTTCCATCTGTTGGTTTTTCCCCATCTACTTCTACTACTAATTCTTCTCCATCACAAAGTAGATTTCCATTACTTTGTACTTCACATGTTGTTGGATTAAAATCTTCACTTATATTTTTTCTTGCTATTGCTTGTTCTACTGCATCTAAATATAGTTCACCTTTTCTTAAACTACTTGATTCTTTTGCATTATTTATTATGTTTAATATTATTGGTACTGCTATTAGGGCTATTATTGCAAGTATTACTATTACTGCTAATAACTCTATTAATGTAAAACCTCTATTTTTCATTTCTTTACTCCTCCTATATTTTACATTAATATTATAATATTAATACAAAATAAAAACAAGTATTTTTTATTAATTTTACTATAGATTACTTTTTTATGTAAATAATTTTTTTAATAAATAATATATAACATTTACAACCATAAAATTGCCTGTTTGCTGGTATAATAAAGTTTCACAACATACTTTACTTGCTTTTAAATAATCTTCATCATCTAAGCACATTAATCTCCATACTTCTTGTGCAATTATTTTTCTAATTCTCATACTCTCTCCTTCACCACAACTTTAGTATTATTAACTGTATTATTTGTTGTTAATGTTGGAGCATATCCTAATTCTGAAAACAATCTTGATGATTGATAATACTTACTATAATTGTCAGTACCACATACTCCACCATTTTTGTATTTATCTAAATCTACTTCATATCTTATTTCATCTGTATTTTTCTTCTTAAAAAATATTTTATTACCGATTCTTTTTATTTCACTATTTGTTAAATAATATTTTTATGTACTTATTACAGTAAAAAAGAATATGTTTTTTCATATTCTCTTGTTTATATAATGTATTAATTATTGATATAACCTAAAACTTATTTAATTTTTAAATTTACATTACAACATAAACTGGTGTCCCCGATAGGACTCGAACCTACCACCTAAAGTTTAGGAAACTTTTGCTCTATCCTGATGAGCTACGGGGACAAATAATTACATAATATATTATAACATATTTTATAAAAAAGAAAATCCCTATAAAGAGATTTTAGTGTTATTATTCAATTGTTATAGTTTGATTTTTAGGTTGTATTTCAACATAAGTATTACCATCATTTAACTTTATAGTGGTTCCATCTAAATATTTATATGTAGTTTTACTACTTCTATCTGTTTTACTCCATTTTATTGGTACTGCATAACCATTTGATATATATAAACCTTCTCCACTACCAATATTTTCTAAAGTTTGTCTACCTTTATCGTCCCCGCTTATAGTATAATTATTTACTTGGTATGTAATTATATTTTTTGCAGTGTACTGTTGTTTTGTAACATAATCAGTATGAGCATATCCATTTTGGTATCTTTTATATACTTTATTTACTTCATCATATTCAAATGAAGTATTTCTACTATTTGAATAGCCAATATATACTTTATTAGCAGGAGTAGCACCTTCCATTGCAGATAGATCAATTTCTTTTGAACTATAATCAAATACTGGTTTAGATGTTGATGTTAACCTATAATTATAATAGTTGGCTCCACTAAGTATCTTATCTGTTGTTGTAAATGCTGTATGCTCTGTTGCAAGACCTAGTGAATAATCTCTAGTATAACCATTATAACTCATAAAGTTAATGTTATTTACTCCTAAAGTTCTAATATCATTTTCTGCTTGTGGACTCCATCCAAAATGAACATATATGGCATCATTTTCTAGAGCATAATCTAAAAAATAATGTCTAGAAGATCTAACTGAACCTATCCTATCTAAATTTTTGTCTTTAAATATTGCCATAAGTCTAGTGTATCCACCTTCTACTATAATTTCATAAACTAAATATGCATCTTGAAGCCCTGCTTGATATCCCCAAACAGTAGATATATTGTTAATCATTACTGCATATGGTCTTGTATCAGAATTCAAATCTATTATTTTTACTGGTTCTTCTACTTCTACTTTTGGTTTTTCTTTATCAGTTTTATCACTAGTTTTAACTTCACTATCTTTTGATGATAATAAATAAACTGCCAAAATTAATCCGATAGCAATTATAAGAAATAAAAATACTAATTTACCTCTATTATTTTTTCTTCTTTTCATTGTATCACCAATTTAATTATATCATATATAATTTTAATAATGAATAAAATATAAATTTTTATTGTCACATTTTGTAAAGTATAGTGTTTTTTATAGTAATCTTGCTATACTATCCCATTACTTGACCGCCATTATTATGAATTACTTGGCCTGTCATATAACTAGAATCATCTGAAGCTAAAAATACAAAAGTTGGTGCGAGTTCATATGGCATTGCACCTCTTGCCATTGCTGCATCTGCTCCAAGTGATGGTATTTTTTCTTTTACCCAACATGCGGGTTGTAAAGGTGTCCAAAAGAATCCAGGTGCGATAGCATTTACTCTTATATTTTTAAGTGCTAAATTTCTAGCTAAGGCCCTAGTAAATCCTACTATTGCTCCTTTAGTTGTTACATAATCTATAAGTTGTGGATCACCATAAAATGTGGTTACTGATGTTAAATTTATAATTGAATCACCAGGATTTAAATATGGCAATACTTCTCTTGTCAAATAAAACATACCATATACATTTACTTTCATAGTCCAATCAAATTGATCGTCAGAAATATTTTCTAAAGAATCTTGTTGATATTGTACACCGGCATTATTTACTAATATATTTATTTTCCCAAATCTATCTAAAGTAGCATCTACTATTTGCTTGCAAAAGTTTTCATCTGTTATATCCCCTGACATCAATAGGCATTCTCCACCTAAACTTTCTATATATTCTTTAGTTTCATTTGCATCTACATGTTCATCATAATAAGGTATGACTACTTTAGCACCTTCTTTTACAAATGCAACTGCTGCTGCACGTCCAAGTCCGCTATCTGCACCTGTTATAATAGCTACTTTATCTTTTAATTTACCTGAGCCTATATAATTTGGATCATCAAATATTGGTCTAGGATTCATTATATATTCAAGGCCAGGTTGTTCTGGTTGAGACTGCTCACCAGCCATTATCTTATATTCTGTACTTTGAATACCTATATTATCATAATAATTATAAAATTTATTACCAAATTTATAATCATAATTCATCTTAACACTCTCCTCTTTATACTATATGCAATTAGAACAAAGAGTTAAAAAAAGAGTTAGTCTCTTTCTTTGAATGATCTTAATATTTCACCTGTAGTAGCATCTATATAAAATTCATATTCGTTTCTGTCATATTTAAATTCAATTTCATATACTGTTTTTCCATATTTATAATCTAAATCACTACTCATATCATAAATATTATTCTCATTTATATTTAAGTTATCTAAAGCAATTTTTAAAGCTTCAGTAGATGAAATATAATTGTCATCGTACTTTATATCATCATGATCATCATAATCATTATCATAGTTATTATTATTAATTTGTGGTGTGTTGTAATCATCTTTATCATCTAGATGTTCCATTTTTAAATATAAAGCTACACATATAATTACCAATAATAAAACTATTACTGATAATAAAATTATTATTAAATTATTTTTCTTATTTTCTTTTTCCATAAATACATACCTCATTTCTTTAAAATCTTATACACAAGTATAACCACCATCTATAGGTAAAATTATACCTGTTACATAACTAGCTTCATCACTTGCTAAAAAGATTGCTCCTGCATTTAGTTCACCCTCACTACCATATCTTTTCATAGGAACATGTTCTTCAGCAAATTTTTGAAATTTATCAGTTTTTAATACTTCTGTTGTTAATTCCGTATAAAAATATCCAGGACATATAGTATTTACTGTTATGTTATATGGAGCAAGTTCAGCAGCAGCCGCTCTTGTAAAGTTTACTACGCCTCCCTTCGATGAATGATAAGCTATTGTAGGTATTTCAGTATTTCCAACTAATCCATACATACTTGAAATATTAATTATTCTACCATAATTGTTCTTTTTCATAATATTAGCAAAAGTTCTAGTCATCTTAAATACTGATGTTAAATCTGTATCTATTGTAAAGTTCCATTCATCATCTGTCATATCTAATACACCTTTATCTTTTGATGCTCCTGCGCAGTTTACAAGTATATCTACACGTCCAAATTCTTCTTCTATTATTTTTGCACATTCATTTATATTATTTGTATTAGTAACATCACATCTAAGTGGTAAAACTTTGACATTTTCTTTTTCTAGTTCACTTTTAAAAGCGTTAAGTCTATCTATTCTTCTTGCCATTATAACTAAATCTGCACCTTGTTTAGCAAACGCTAAAGCCATCTGTTTTCCAAGCCCTGAAGATGCTCCTGTTATTACAGCAATTCTACCTTTTAAATTAAACATATGATTCCCACTTTCTTATTAAATCTCTAAATTCATCTTTTGGCCTAAATCCAATAAATTTATTTTTTAGTTTTCCATTTTCAAATAGCAGTATTGTTGGAATAGACATTATATCATATTTCATAGAAACACCATCATTTTCATCTACATTTATTTTATAAAATTTGATATCTTTAAATTCATTAGCTAGTTCGTCGATAATTGGAGCCATCATTTTACATGGTCCACACCATGATGCGTAACAATCTAATACTACTTTTTTATCACTCTTAATTACTTCATCTAATTTTTCGTCATTTATTTCTATCACTTTCATTAGATATTTTTCCTTTCTTAATTATGCTTTATCATTTAATTAAATTGTATTCAATTTAAAATGAAATGTCAATATGTTAATTATAATTTTACAATGAAAAAGGATTAAAACTTTTCTTTAATCCTTAAGTTATTATTCATTTATTCCTTCCGGTTCGATAATTTCTGTATTATCTATATTGTAAATTACTAAATCTATACTATTATCTCCAAAATCTGCATGCATTTCTCTTACATAATTATCTTTATCTAAACTAACAGTAAGTGTTATATTTTCATCGAATTTATTGCTTTCATTAAATACATGACTGTATGCAAGATTTGCATCGGCTTTATATAATACTATAGTATATGTAGTTATATCTCCATCTACACTCACATCTTTTATATCAAAAACTCTATTTAAGAAATATAACTCTACTGGTGTAAAAATAGTATGTTTAGTTACATTTTTTACCCAAGTATCTGTACCAGTAAATTTAGTCCAACTTTTATGATGATATGATGGTCCAACATAATTATGATCTACATACATACCTGGTGTCCCTTTATAATAAGTTTCACTTTGTGATGTTTCAAATATAGCGGAATTTTGTTCTCTATTATATTTTACAACTTTTCCATTTAATTTATATGTAGCGCTATTAACATCTCTAGTTTTTGCATATGCTTCCTCTATTTTAGAAGCCATTTCTCTTTTTTCAGTTGCTGTTAATTCTTTAGATTGTTCACGTTCAGTTAATACTACATTTAAATCTTTAGGTCTTTCAACATTTGTTTCATTAAAATTACCCATATGTAGTCTTACATGAAGTTCTGATGATTTATTTGTTAAAACTTCTTCTGTCCAATCACTATGTACTAATACTATATAACCATCATGATTGATACAAACATCTAGTTTTATATCTGTTTTAAACATATTTAAAATATTATATTGTACTTCTGCAACTTTATTAGCGTAAGCATTATCTATAGTTACAACATAAGTACTAAAAGCATATCTTCCTGATTCTGGTTTAATTTCTTTAACATCTTTTATTTCATCAAAGAAACTAAGAGTACCTATACCAAATATAGAATGTAGTGATGGTGCTTTAACCCATTCTTTTGAATCATCACTTTTAATCCATCTATCTTGATTATAATAACTGCTAACAAATGATTCACCATTATATCTTCCAGCAGCGCCTTCTAAATATTCTTCTACTCCATCTCCAAGAAGCCAACTTCTATTTTGAAGTTTATTATATTTTCTCTTGTAATATGAATTATACATTCCTTTTAATTCAAATGTATAATATATACTATCAGTATTTTGAGTTCTTTTTGCTGCATCTTGAAGTAATTTGATTAGTTCTTCATTTTTAACTTTATTATCGTCGACTGGTTGAGTTTCTTCACTTGATTGTTTTTCATTATTTGACTCAATATTTGGAGTTACTTCAGGATTGCTTAATTCTGGAGTATCTTCCTTTTTAGGTTCATCTATTTGTGGTTCATTTTCAGTTCCTTGATTTTCTTCTGGGTCACTTACTCCTGGAACACTTTCCTCTTCTTTAGGTTCATCCTTTTCTGGTTCTTGTTCAGTCTCTTGATTTTCCTCTGGTTCTTTTACTTCTGGAATGTCTTCCTCTTCTTTAGAATCATCAATTTCTGGTTCTTGTTCAGTTCCTGGGTTTACCTCTGGTTCTTTTACTTCTGGAATGTCTTCCTCTTCTTTAGAATCATCTGTTTCTGGTTCTTGTTCATTTCCTTGCTCTACTTTAGGTTCACTTACTTCTGGAACAGTTTCTTCTTTTTTAGGTTCATCAATTTCTGACTTATTTTCAGTTTCCTGATCTACTTCAGGTTCATTTACCTCTGGTTTAGTTACCTGTTCAACATTTTCTTTTTTAGATTCTTCTTTAACATTACTTTTTGTAGTTGTATTTTTTGTATTTACTAATTCTTCTACATCTCCAATTTTAACTTGATATTCTGGTAATGCTTTAGAATCTGTACTTGTGTTAATTTCACTTGTTTTTTCTTCTTTAGTATCATCTAATTTTACTTTTTCTTCAACTTTATCTGATGCCTTATTATCAGTTTCAACATTTTTGTTAACAAAGACATTAGGTAAAATAATTGCGCTTGCTGCTACTAAAGATGAACATGTCAAAATTATAGCTATCAATGTTTTTTTCATAATATATCCTCCTTCTACACAGATTATATCATTATATCTTTTTAATTGTCAATTGCATTCACTATATATATATGACAATTTTTATATATAGATATCGTATTTAACTATTAAAATTGATTTTTAATTTTTACATGTTAATCATTTTTATATTTTTCAAATAATTTGTTTGCTTTTTCTGTCATATCATCTATTATTTCATCAGTTAGTTCTTGATATCCATCTTTTTGATTATCTGATAAGCATTCATCTAATGCGATTGCTTCACCATCTTTATATGCTACTAAAGTTGGTGCATATAATCTATTTTCACCTGTCTTCACTTCTTTATCACCATTCGTTAAAGTGTATGGAGTTAAAAAATCATCTAATGTATCTAATACATCATGATAATATTTATCAGGATATACATCATATATTACTTTATTATTTTTATCTAATTTATAATATCCTCTTAAATCTGATTGCTTTGTGTTATCTTCTCTTATATTTATGTAATATATTTTATTTATATTATTTTCTTTTGCTGATTTTATAATATAAGGTATAACTGTTCTACACCATGGGCATGCAGCAAAACCTACATATAGAATAAATGAATCATCATTTTCTATTTTCTCTTTAACATCTTTAAATGTTGTATAGACTATTGGATTATCCTCATCTATATTTATACTTCTATAATATACTCCCTTTTCAGTTGTTTCAACTCCATTAAGTGATTCATAGTCATTTTTAAATTTTAATGCATCACTATCTTGATTTTTATTAGAACATCCAGTTAGAACTATAATTGACAAAATTATAACAATTAATATACTTTTTCTTTTCATTTTCCCACCTCAATAAAATTATACATTAAAATATAACAATATTAAATAAAATATTAGTTGAAAAAACTTCAACCATCAGTTGAAGTCATCATTTACATTCGTTATTGCTCATTTCAATTGGTATTTTATAACTTATAGTTTTATTTTTATTATTAACTGCTTTAATCTCTATATACATTGAAGACTTTATAAACATAGTGCAGTTTGATGAATAATGATCCATACGTATTTTTAAATCACTCAAGTAGTCTATTAATGTAGAATTTTTCTTACTTTCACAAGAAGATACTTCTACATTTTTACTATCTTTTTCCTCATATAATTTACAACTTATTTCATCATATATTATGTTATCATCATTTCCAGTATAAATTACATCATTTATTATAAGAGAAGTTCTATTATCAGTTATAACTACACTTCCTACTACTTTAAAGTCACTATTAGTTGAATTTACCTCATTAAATTCAAAATTATCTTTATTTAAATTATTATTTATAAGAAAATATAATATAAATCCAATTACTATAATTATTAATAAAATTGCAACTATCAATAATTTACTTTTCTTATTTTTATTATCAGTTGCTTCAATAATATCATCAATATTTACATTAAACTGCTTTTTTATCTCTTTAAGTGTAGAAATGTCTGGCAAATTTTTACCATTTTCCCATTTACTAACCGCTTGGAATGATACTCCAAGCCTTTCAGCAAATGCTTGTTGTGAAAGATTGTTATCTTTTCTTATTTTTTTTATGAAATTTCCAATTTTTTCTTGATTCATACAATCACCGTACATCCTATTTACAATTATAACATAAAATTTAATACTTTAGTAAATGTTATAAATTAATGCTTTTTTGATCAATATTATTTTAAAGTTTCAGTTATAATCATACTTAAGTGATGATTACCATTTTCTGTTAAATGAATTTTATCTGCCATTAAATAAGATTCATTAGTTTTTATTTCTTTATAAAAATCAATTACTTTTACATTATCACTTATTAATGAAGAAAGTTCTTGATTATAGTTAGTAGTTACTATATAAATTTCATAGTCCTTCCAAAGATTAATCCATTTTTGATAATCTTCTTTGCTTACTGAAAACTTAGAATCAAATACTAAAACTATTTTATGGTTCAAATTATTTTCTTTCCTATCAGTTTCTATTTTTGTTTCTAGGCTTTCTTTAGTGAAATTTGAATCGACATTAAAACTAGCATCTTCAAACGAAGTTTGTAACTCTCTAACAGCGTTTAGTAAAAGATCATTACCATAAAAACTAATTTTTTCTTTTAATTTTTGTTCATGTTCTTTTTGTAATTCTTCCTTTTTCTTTTCATAATCTTTTGAATAAATTTCATATATTGCCTGATATATAGTTGAAGTATATGCCTTTTTACCTATTTCTGTTAAATGAATGCCATCTGCAACAAAGTATTCTGGGTGCCCACTTGATTGAAGATTCCAATCGACAATATAAACATTATCATATTCTTTAGCAAGATCTTCTAAAGTTGCGTTTACATGTTGATCATTTGTTGTATTAACCCAAAAAATTTTCCTATCTTCACATATTTTTATAATTTCTAATTTACAATTCCATGAACAATCCCCATTAGCGCCTAAATTTATAATAATAGGATCACCTAATAAGTTTCTACCTTTTAAATCATTTAAAATTGCATTTAATACCCAAGCAGTACGTGAAATTTTTGCATCAAAGTAACCATTTGGAAACTGTTCGTATAAATTAGGTACAGCTCCTAACATTACTGAATCTCCTACTCCTACTAAGGATAATTTAGATACATACTCTTTTAAATTTTGTTCTTGCTGTTCTAAATTTTCTAAAGTTTCCTGCCAAGTATTCTCTTCTTCCTTTACTCGTTCTTGATAAGCTTTTTGTTTTTCTTCTACCATTTTTTCATTTTGAGCTAATTGTATTTCTAATTGTTTCATCTCTTTTGTATGATCTTTAGCATTAATATAATAGTAACATCCTAAAAGACAAATTGCTACAATAATGGATAAAGTGCACACTTTACTAATCCTTAAGAATCCTGTTGTTTTTTTATAAGTATAACTCCAATGAAATAAATATGATATTAAAAATACTAAAGCTATGATTGAAATATATTTTAAATTAGTATTCATTTCAAATGATTGAAAGAAAAAGATAATTGGATATTGAAAAAGATAAACTTCATAACTAAAACTAGAACAAGTACGTAAAATATTCCCTACTTTATAATGTGTTTCTTTAATCTCCTCACTATATTCAATAAGTCTACCAGTAATAATTGTCACTATTAATAGACTAGGCGCAAAATATATAGTAGAATCATCTATAAAAATAAATAATAAAATTAAAATTAATAAATAACTATAAAATACTATCTTATTTTGTGGATTGTTTTTCAATTTTTTAAAAATAGGATTACCATAATAGTAATGAATAAACCCAATGGATAATCCAAAGAAAAGAGAAAACATTCTTGTAAAAGTATTATAATATGTAAACATAAAGTTATCAGTAAGACTCATTTTATAAAAATAACCAGCACTTAAAAGAGTAATTAGTATACTTACTATGCAAGGCATACTTTTATGTACTTTATCCCCTAATTTCTTAAGTCCAAAATATAAGAAAGGAAAAACAAGATCAAACTGAATTAAAATAGCAATATACCAAAAATGCATAAAAGGAGAATTTAAATGTCTAGCAAAATAATCTAAGTTTGCACTCAATTGCCAAAAATTATTGTACCCTAACAAGACGGAAGTTGTTTCTGGTTTTAGATTCAACCAATCAAGTTTAGGAAAAATAGACACTATAAAAAGAGTTAAGAATACTACTAATACTAAAGGTAAATACAATTTTTTTAAACGATTTATATAGTATTCTTTAAAGGAAAAATGTTCTTTTTTTAAACTTGAAACACAACTCAAATAGCCACTTAAAACAAAGAAACAAGCAACTGCAAGATAACCACCTTTTAAAATGCCTAGGTGATAAAACAAAACTGCTAGACAGGCTAAAATACGTATTTCATCTAATTTTTGATTATACTTCTTCTCTTTTTGCATCATACTACCTCTTACTTATACTCTAATTATATCATTAATATCGAAAAAAGAATATGTTTGTGTCAATTTTAAGATAGAAATTTAATTTTTTAAAAATAAAAAGGAGACTTCTCCTAATTTAGTTTTGCATTAATATTTGTTGACCTTTTATTAAATCATAACTAATTAATTTATCCCCTTCTAAATTTTCTTTATACAGATCTACACCAGTAATTTGACTATTTTCATATGTCGTGTAATAGTATATACCTTTATCCATATTACAACAAGAACTATAAATAGTTATTTCATATTTATCTTCTCCCATATGAACACAACCTCTTTGTTGTTCTACAGAACCTAAAATATGAAAAAACTGACTAATGCTTTCTGATTCTGAATCACCAGATAAGGAATTCATTTTTGTAAATGTTGCTTTAACAAATCTTGAAGCAGATGATAAATCTCCTGGTAGACCTAAAGCACCCATGCCACGACTATAAGTATCAAAATTTAATTTTTTAGAAAAATTGTTTACTGGTGGTTCAATAGATAAATTCATATAATTATTTAAATTAAACATATGCATATCAAAAGTTGGATTATTTGTTAAAACTCCTACAGGATTATCATATATTTTTAAACCATCTTTAACACATTCAACTGTAATAGAACTTTCTTTATCAGAAATTATCCAATGTAATGGTGAAGCAGATAATTGTTCACTAAAATTAATTTTAACTATATTTATTTTACTTAATAATTCTTTTACTTCACAAATATTTGTACATTGTGATAAAACCCAAGGAATAAATTCAAATGGAGCAATATTGTCTTTATTGGCTTTCTCCTCTTTATATTCAGCATTACCAGGAAAATTTAACCCAGCCATACCTAATCCTTTTTCGTTAATTGCATCATAATATAGTGGATAATCGTTGGCAACATAAGCCATACCAATTATGGCATAATGACTATCTATATTATTAACTTTTCTAAACTTAAATTTATAATTTCTAGGTGTTATTGTAACTGTTTCTTTATAAGAATATTCTAAGTCAAGATTTCTTCCAAAATAATGATTTTTTGTATTATAAGTTATTGCTGTACACATAATTATTAACTTCCTTCCATATATTATTTCATTAAATATTATAGCATGAATAAAGATAAAATTAAAATATGTTTTTTAGGGAACATAGATTTTTTTATTGTATAATATTTATAACTTATTTAAGTTCTATTTTCATCACCTATTATTATACATAAAAAGTTATCCCTATGAGAGATAACCATTTTAATATAGAATTTTTTCTTTACAAAATAAATTTGGTTCCCTAGAATCTACACAATTGTTATTTACTTTTTTGTATTACTTTTACACCTTTAGGATTAATTTCAATTCCTTTAAACTGTAATTTTACTATTGTATTGTTTATATTTAAAATTTACTTAATAAATTAATTAATCTTGTATTTTTATAAATACTTTCTCTTCCTACTTTTTCAAATTCAAGCAATCCAGCATCTACTAAACTATTTAAATATGTAGTAGCTGTTTGTCTTGTTACATCACATCTATTTTCAATATAATTAATTCTAGTATAGACTTCAAAGAATAAAGAATCCAATAATTCATCAGAATATATTTTAGGTAATTTTGTCATAAACTCTTCTTTATAAGATTCCATTTCATTTTGAATTCGTTTAATTAATTCAATTGTATTTCTAGATGTTTCTTCGATTCCCTTTAATATATATATAATCCAATCTTCATAGTTATTATTTTCTCTAAATTCGGTAAATAATTTATAGTATTGATCTTTATTTTTATTAATATAATTACTTAAATAAAGAATTGGACTATCTAAAAGATTATTTAATACTAAATATAAAACATTTAATATTCTACCAGTTCTACCATTTCCATCGTAAAATGGATGAATAGATTCAAACTGATAATGAATTAAAGCCATTTTAATAAGTGGATCTATCTCATCATCATTTTCATTAATATAATCTTCAAGATTTTTAAGTAAATCTCTAATTTCTTTTTCATCTTGTGGTGGAGTATAAATTACTTCTCCAGTTTTACTATTAACTAATTTAGTACCAGGATTTTTTCTTATACCAGCTTTATTGTGTTCAATCATTCCTTGAAGTTCTACTAAAACATTAGTTGAAATAAATTCTTTTTCTTTTATAATTTCATATCCACGCCAAATAGCACTTCTATAATCAACAACTTCTTTAGCAGATTCATCTTTAAATTCACTTTCCGTTAATACTTTATAAATACTATCATGTGTAGTAACAATATTTTCTATCGCACTACTATCCTTTGCTTCATTAATAGTAATAGCATTAATTAAAATATGTTGATTTGGAATTGAATTAGCAAAACCTTTTAATTCAGCAAGTGATCTTGAAGCTTCATTTAATGCTTCAAGTATTCTTGGTGTTTTTAAATCGCAATCATTAAATGGTAATAACTTCATAGTTATTCATCTCCTTACATATAATATTACACTATTTTTTTAACATATACAAGAAATATGTTAAAATTTTTGCATTTTTTTAACATATTTTATAATTATGTTAAAAATTACTTATAGAATCATTCACAAAATTACTACTAAAAAAGCTAATACAAAAGCTTAAGAAATAAGCCTATACTAGCATACCATTTTTATTAAATTATATCTAAAAAATATTATTTATTATTAAACTCCTACTGGCTCAAATTGTTCAATCATTATTTCTAAACAATTCATTACTTCATCAAACTCTATCCCTTCTGCATAAGCAAAGTTATTTTGAAATAACATAGCCATTATTCATTTTCATAATAGATTCAATAATTTCTATATTACTTTCTTCTTTAAATTCTTTTATTGTCATTCTTTCCATAATTTTTCCTCCTTGACAAATCTACTGATATTTTGACGTTTATCAGTAATTTTGTCAATAATATTATAAAAAGTTGTAGAAATATTTTCCCAGATCTTAGTAATTATACTTACTTTTGGAAATTTATTTAAATACTTTTACCCTTATTTTAAATCTTTTAAAATTAATTATTTACTTTAATAACTAAATAAAAGTTTAAAATTTTGGTAGTTTAAAAGGTAGTTTAGATTTAATTCCTAATTTATTCATAATATCATTTGCAGTCATTGGAACATTATAATCCATTACATGTAATAATTTCCTGATATTAATTATTTTTTCTGTAATAGGCATGTCAGTAACAATAACTGATTCTTCTAAAACTTCATCAATCATTTTTAACATAAACTCAATAAAAAGTTGTAGAATCTCCATTTTTGTTGCAATCAGCAATTGACTTGTAATATCCATCTTGCTTAATTCTTACTTAATTTTTGCTTAAATTATCATATTTGCTGATTACCGTAAAGAATTTGCTTTATTTTATAATTAATATTTTTATATTCTGAACAAATATTATTATATGATATATATGCTTTGTTTTCAGTTCGCCATAAATCTATTGTAAATGTCGATATATTATTTTTAATTAAATTCCCGTGTTCTAAATTATTAAAAATATTAACAGTATCAGTTTGCTCAATAAAATCAAAAATAAATAAGTCATTATCTGTATTTATAATTTCTTTTAAAATATCTACATCATCTCTATTAAAAAATAATAAAGGCGATTCATATAAATTATCTTTAGTCTTATAAAAACAATTATATTTTATATTTAAATCCTTTATTTTTTTATATAAAGAACTTTCTACTTCTAGAGAATCTATAAAAATTGCAATATTATTATAATTAAATAATTCTAAAATTTTATAAATCTTATTTGCATCTAATTTTTTAATATTTAAAGAAATATTTTTTTCCTTATTACAAGCATATTTTTTTAACATTATTCTTTACCTCCATTTATATTTTTAATAATGAGTGCAGATATCTACGTGTGCATACCCATTTTTTCTTGTCACTCCTGTCAATTATTAATCAACAATATCACTGACCTTAATATTATACCAAATAAAGCTCATTTTTTATTAATATATCATTAATAAAAATATAATATCTTTTGGTTTTAAAATACCATAGTTAAAATGTCCTTCGCCTATTTAGTTGCTCTAATTTCTATTCTCTTTGTCTTATTTTTTATTGCATTAAAAGCTCTATTATCAATATCAAAAATATACTTCATTAAATTAACTGTCTTTTTTTTGCGTTATTCAACTTCATGGTTAACTCTGGATATCTATTATCGTATGCAAAACTTTGTGGAGGTGTAAAATGATAAATTTGTCTCAATTCAAAAAGAGAAATTTGATTTTCCAAAATATAGACATGCCTTATTTCATATGCGTACTTTGACTTCTTTAGCCCCTTATTAAACTCCTCATTTCCATAACCATCTTTAGTTATTAGATTAGGATACTTAATAATTTCTCCTAATTCAATTATATATTTTAAAGTACATGTAGGTGTTGTCTCATATACATACAATATATCTATTTTTTGATTAGGATAATATTTTCTAAATTCATAATTTTTCTCACCAGTTTCAATTTTTTTTGTAAACTCTGGTTTTATACTTATGTATATTCCTTTTTTAATACTCTTCAAACTCCTTTTTAAAATAATAAATTGGTTTTTCTATCCAATTATCAATTATATTATGTATAGTATTTAATTATTCTATTATCTTTTCATTTTTTTAAAACTCTAATATTTCTATATAATCGTGAAAATTATTATTAATTTTTCCTTAATTTTTTTAATTCTTTTTTTACCCAATACTCACCTTTCTCATTATTTTCATTCGATTTTAATTTTTTTAATTAAAATTAATTAAAAAACAATTTTATTTATTTTGAATTTCAATACCTAAATGCTATCTAAAATATATTTTGATTTATACAACCACTGGTATTATTATGTCAATAAATTCTTCTAAACATTTTATAGTTTCATTAAATTCTAAATTTCTAGCATAACTATTCTTTCTAGAATAGCTTGTCCATTTATCTCTTAATACCTTACTATCCTTAATTACATTTAAATTTGCAATCAGATCTGCGTTAAATTCTCTTTTTTCAAAAGTTTTCTCCACTGCTCCTCTAAATTTAGTTTTATTAATTTTATTGAATTTAAACTTATGAATTAAATAAATATCATAATAGTCTTTCATTCTACTGCTTGCTTCTAACTTGCTAAGTATTGTTTCCATTTTTTCAGCTAGTACTGTTTCCAAATTATACGACCAAATCTTATATACTTCATTTCCTATTAACGATTCATATTTATAATCATCCGGACCAGGATGTATTGGATCACCTGTAGCTATATCAATATGAAAACTATCTCTCATATTTTCTAACATAAAATTTATCGTAATTCTTAATCCACCATACTCATCTTCATCACGAATTAGTTCAGTTTTTTCAATTACAAATTTTACATTATCTTCTACATCTATATTGATAATTTCTGTTATCATTTTAACAATATTTTCTTTGGTAAATTTTGTTTTCGTTATTGCAGTATCAATATCCATAGTACTTCTATTATCTAATCCAAATAATTTACTCAAATAGAAACCACCTTTTAATATAAAATTATCTTTATATTTGCTTTTTGATAAACGCTCAACAAATCTATCATACATATAAAATCTCATTACAGAGTTAAAATTCACATTTTTTTCTCTAGAAATATTTTTAAGTTTATCTTTTACTACTTGAGCAGAATTACTCATAATATATGCCTACCATTTCCATTACTTTTTTACTTATTCCCATTCTTTTTGCATAATCAGATAGTTTTGCCACATTTTTATCTTTACTTTGAATATATTGTTTAACAGATTTTTTTACTTGTTCAGGATCCATTCTACCTTTTGATCTTATGATATCACAAATGCATCTTTCCTTGTCATAAGCTCTAACTTTATTTCCACTTGGTGTTTCAACTTCAGTAATACCTATTTCATATATATCATCTGATACATAAAAAACATTACATTTTTCATTTACAGTATTAACATGATAGTTTTGTGGAACAGTTACTGTATAATTATATGGAAATTCCTCAGTCATACTATAAAAATATAGAGCATTCATATGTGAAAAAATAGCTTTTTTATATTTTTGTTGGAATGAAAAATAACTATCCTCAAAAGCACTTGGGGAAAGATAAATACCTCTTGAAATTTTTTCAATATCGTTATTGTTTTCCATAATTGATATATATTGTCTGCTTATATTTAGTGGTTCTATCATTCTTGTGGAAAACATTCCATTATTGGTATCCATTATTTGTTTTATAGTATCAGTAAATATTTTTAATTGTTCATTTGGATATTTCATTGATAGTTCCTTTATTAAATTAGACATAGTATTAATGTTCTTTAGTTGATCTTGCATTGGTTTAAGCGTTTCATTAAGTTGTTCTCCTATTTTTCTAATTGGTTCTAGAGACTTAGAAATAGATTTACTAACTTCAACAATCGGCTTCATAGATTCATTAATTGATTTACTTAGTTCTTGCATTGGACTTGATAGTTGAATAAGTTGTTCCTTAATTTGACTCATAGGTTCCTTTATTGAATTAATAGCTTCTACATAATTTTTAAGAACATTACTATCAATTTTATAATTGATTTGCTCCTCTTTTTTCATATTAATCCCTTTTCTTTCTTTGACAATTACACTGAAATTGTATCATTTTTCAGTGTAATTGTCAAATAATTAACTGATTCTATTATAATTATCATCTTATATAAAGGCCATATATTTTTCTCAAAATTGCTACCTAAATTTTAACTCAAAGTTTTTAATTAATCTTTATAAATCCTTATAAAATTTACTAATATACAAAAATAAAAGAGCCTTCGCTCTCTCATGTCATCAAAGTTTTGTACCTTTTTTTGCCTTTTTATAACATTTTTTTCATTTTTAATCAATTTTGGATTTTTATTTCATTTTAGATTAAATTGAGTTAATAAAATTTTACTTTTTTTAATATAAATTAGAAAATATTTTATATTAATATTCTAAATCCTCTATTGTAAATTGATTAACTGAATTATCCATCATAGTAACATTTATTTTATCCAATGACCCAACACTATTACCATCTACAACATATTCAGTCCTTGAGCCTAGTTGCGTTTCATTAATTTTTGTTTCAAACACTATTTTCATTGTATTAGAATTAATAAAATTGAATGCATAATAATTTTCAACATCTGATAAAGTATAATACTTCTTTATATTTTCATTTTCATATGAATATATTACACCATTATCAATATAATATACTTTATTGTCATTAAATTGCGCTTGTCCATATAAACTACCTAAATCATCTTTTGTTGTTTTTGCAATAAGACTTGTTTGTTTACTATTAACATCATAAATGTATATTTCATTATGTGGGGTACAATTACAAGAGTATATTTTGTTCCAATTGCTATCATAACGATCACTTTCATATAAGAAATATAAGATTTTACCATTACTATATGCAATATCCTCTATATAAGGTGTATCAATTAATTTAGTCTTTGTATTATTATTTATATCTAGTTCATAAATAATAACGCCCATACCACCATTAAACTGTGCATAATAGATAGTACTATTATTTTCATCTGCATACCATTTATCTTCATCTACATCATTAATAACCTGTTTATATTCATCAAAATTTTTAGCATCCATATTTAAAGATAAGAGACCAGTATATTTATCATTAACACCATTATAAATGCCAAAATTAAAATATAAAGTATCATCAATTATAGCAGATTTTTCTATTCCCATTTTATAATTATAAATTTTAGGTAATTCAACCCATATGTTTTCAGTTAAATTATTATCTGACAAAGTAAGATATTTTATAGCCTTTTGATCAGAATAATACAACTTATCATCGTATATTCCAATATAATGAATATAATAATCAAAATCATAGGAAACCTTATAGCCAGAACCATCTTTTTCAACTAGATATTTTTTATTATTTTTATCATCCTTTATTATTTTGTAACCTTTACTATCTAAAGAATTATTTAAAACACTATCATTTAATTCTTTATCTATATTATTTTCATTAGTTGGTGAATTACCAGATTTAGCTATAATCTTATCATATGTAATATACCCAACTAACAATAATATCAGTATTATAAGTAATATAAAGACAATCATAATAATCTTATTATTTTTCCCAATATTTGCCATATTCATCATTCAACTCCTATCTATGCTAATTATAATATATACAGATAAAATTGTAAACAATAAATTACATTAATAAATATGACAATTGTAAAATTGGTGTAAAAAATATATCATCATCTTTTTATCACTTAAAATTCACTGTATAAATTTATTAATAAAACCTATGTAAAAATAAAAATGCCACCTAATTGCCACCTAAACTTAATTGTAAGAATAATTGGCATCTCATAATCCCTTTATTTTCAAGCAAAAACAAAAATGAGAGAGCTTTCGCTCTCTCTTCAGGGGGCGGTTAGTATTCACGCACTTCTAAGTTTATTTAAATACTTTTACCTTTACTTTAAAACTTTAAAAATTAGTTATTTATCTTAATAATTAAATAAAATTTAAAATTTTGGTAGTTGAAAAGGTAGTTGAGATTTTTTCTTAACTACCTTTTTATGACAAGAAAAAAGGAACCTCAGTTCCTCTTTCCCCCGTTAATAACGGAATTTAATTACATATTCATGATAACATATTTTAATATCTTTGTAAATATGTAACCATTATATTTATATGCTTTTTTTAGACAATTATACATTCTATTTGATATTAGTAAAAAAGCTTGCGTTTATTCCTGTAAATTCAGTATATCGTTTTCGTGCCGGAAAATGTTTATATTTGGATTTAATTTCATTAACATTAATATTTTTTGATATAGAATTTATTTGTTTTATTATTTCTTTCAATTGTTTTTCTTTAGCTTTTAATTTCATTTTATATGCTTTTCCAGATTCAATTTTTTCTATAAAACTAGATGTTTCCATATCGAATGTAAATAATTCTGAAATGATATTCTTGAGCTCATCTATTTGTTTTGGATTTTCAACTTCAATAATAGATTTACTTAAAACTATATTATACTTTGAATATATCTCTATCAATTCTGAATAAAAATTAGTATTTTTATCAATATGCTGTAATATTTTATATAAAATATATATTATTTTTGAAAGATCTAGTTTAGTAGAATTATTTGAGTTAAAATTATCACTACCAAAATATTCTTTTAAACTATTCATTAGTGATCCCATTATATTTATTTGTTGTTTCTCTATAGATACTTTATTACCTTTTTTATCTATATATTCAGGATTTGCCATTGGTAATTCATATTCAAATTTAGGATTACCATTAATGTTATAGTTTAATACATTATAACAATATATCGGTTGATTATGAGCTAACATATTTCTAAATTCACCTAAATAGCATAATAATGTTTTGAAATTATTAACCATTCTCTTTTCATACTTTATTTGTTTTTGAGATTTTCCTCTATTTTCTTCTGATAAATTAAGTTGTGTAAAAAAATTTAAGCATCTTAAAAATATTTTATAAGAATCACTTGAATTCAAGTTTGCTATTGCATAATATGTTTGATTCATAGCTAGTTCATTTATAATAATCCAATACGGAACAATTAAATGTTGGTCTCTTTTTCTTTTTATTGGTTTAGATTTTTGATTATCATATTTATCAATTATTAACTTCATAGTATCGAATGATTTGGATTTTAAAGAATTTGTATTGTAATTATCCATATTAACCAAATAGTTCGGTTCAGCATTTATGTCATTAAGGTAAGAAATAAAAATATTTTTTACACTTTCTTCAACTATCAATGTATATTTTAATAACATCATTCTTAATTCATGTTCAAATTTATACATTCTCACAAAATCTGTATATAAAGTCCCAGGATTATAAATATGATGATGATATTTAATAATTTTTATCTGCTCCTCTTTTTCTTGTAACGTTTTACCACTTAATCCATATTTCTTGCATATTCTATCACATATTGCTTCATATAAATAATTATCTGTAATTTCATCTTTTATTTGAAAAGATTTTCTATAATAATCTAATTTAACCCTATTTGTGATATTATCTTTTATCTCATCAATGTTATCTTCGTCATATGCAAAAAGATTTTTGTAAGCATTAACAACTTGAAAATAACTATACTTTTTAAATAAAACTTTATCTCCTCTCAAAAACTTTATTCCTTTATTCTCTGCAATAATAATAAGTTTATTTGTTGAGTTAGTTTCCATAGATAGTCACCTCTTATGTATTATTATAACATTAAATATCTCTTTAAATCAGCAAATTTTTATACTTTTATAATTTCAACTACCGAATATTATAGCTTTTTTCTAAATTATTATAAACTTTTTTAAATTTTTATATATAAAACATAAACTTTCTTAAAACAAAAAGTGTCGACGAGGATTACTTGTCGACTTCAGGGGCGAAATTTTTTTAAATCTTTTTTGTTTAAAATTTCACTTTTCCCTTTATTTTTCGTTCTTTTTTGTTTATTTTAAATTAGAAAAAATTAAAACAATGTATTAAAAATCTAGAATTTTAATGTCTAATTATTACCTAAATTTTATATTTTAATACCAATCGTGTTTTTCATTTCTATCTAAAGCATTTATTTGTTTCATTTCATCTTCAGTTAATTCAAATCCATAAATATCAGTATTTTCTTTAATATGATCTGGATTAGAAGATCCTGGTATTACAACAACACCTTTTTGCAAATTCCAACGAAGTATGACTTGTGCTGATGATACATTATGATTATTTGCTATCTTGACTATTGTTTCATTATTTAATAACTCGCTAGTATGACCTCTTCCTCCAAATGGATACCAACCTTGTACCACAATACCTAAACTTTTAATAAATGGTATAACATCATTTTCTTGATAATATGGATGAATTTCATTTTGAACAAGAGCAGGAATAATATTTATTT
>CANRAQ010000003.1 GCA_947628725.1 uncultured Bacilli bacterium
AGTGAATATCAAAATTATACTACAGAAATAATAAATAGAAATCTACCAATATGGATGACATATGAACCTGGTAGTACATTTAAAATAATAACACTAGCATCCTCATTAGAAGAAAAAATAGTAGATTTAGATAATGATACTTATTATGATGGTGGCTCTATAACTGTTGGAGGTGCAACATTACACTGTTGGAAAGCAGGAGGCCATGGTGCAGAAACATATCTTCAAGTTGTAGAAAATTCATGTAATCCGGGTTTTGTAAATTTAGGTTTAAAATTGGGTAAAGAAAAATTATTTAATTATATAAACTTATTTGGATTTGGTAAAAAAACTGGAATAGATTTAAATGGTGAATCAAATGGGATATTATTTAATGTAGATAAAATAGGTGATTTGGAATTAGCAACTACAGCATTTGGTCAAGGAGTATCAGTTACACCAATACACCTTACTGTCTAATAAATGATACCTTATTATAACTATAGAAATAACTAGAAATATATGAAAAAGTATGATGTTCTATTCAATTATAATTGTTTTATATAAATAGTTGACTTCTTTGTCTTGTAAAATGTTGCAAATAAACGCAAAAAAATGAAAAAATAAGTAAAAAAATAACAAAATATATTTATTTAGTTTTAGATAAATGATAAAATTAATATGAGGGAAGTGATAATATGACTAATGCTGAAAAGATTATTAAAATTGCAAATGAAAATAGTGGATATGTTACGACAAAACAAGTTAAAAATGCAAATATTAATACTATAGAATTGACGAGATTAGTAAATCAAAATAAATTAGAAAGAATCACAAGAGGCTATTATGCAATTGCTAATTCCTTATGTGATGATTATTATAAATATCAATTAAAATCTAAAAACTGTGTTTTTTCTCATTCTACAGCACTTTATTTTTATGACTTATCTGATAGAACACCACTTTATTTTGATATGACTGTACCAGTTGGATATAATGGTAGTTTAAGTAAAGATAAAAATATTACATTACATTATGTAAAAAAAGAGTTTTTAGAACTAGGTTTAACTACTGTTGAATCTCCTTTTGGAATGAAACTTAGAACTTATGATATAGAAAGAACTATTTGTGACATAGTTAAATATAGAAATCATATGGATAAAGAAATCTTCACAAAAGCATTAAAATGGTATATTGAAAGAAAAGATAAAGATTTATTTAAATTAATGAAATATGCAAAAAAATTAAATATTGATAAAAAAGTTCTTGAATACATGGAGGTGTTATTATAGTTAATTCTGATAAATTAAAAAACATCATATTTAAAAAGGCACACGGAAATAGTGATATTTCACAAAAATTTTATCAATTGTTCTATTTTGAAAGAATTTTAGAAAGAATATCTATAAGTAATTATAGAGGCCAAATAATATTAAAAGGTGGATTATTACTTACTTCTATTATAGGAGATGAAGAAAGAACTACTAAAGATATGGATGCAACTTTAAAAGGTATACCACTTACAAAGAATGATGTAGAAAAAGTATTTAATGAAATATTCAATATAGATATCAATGATGGTGTATCATTTCAAATTATATCTATTAAAAATATTAGATTAGAAGATGAATATGGAGGTTTTAGATTAAAAATATTATCTAAATTGGATAATAATAAGACTTATATTACTGTTGAATTAACAACAGGTGATGTTATTACACCAAGAGAAATGAAGTATAATTATAATTCTATTTTTGAAGATAAAAAGATACCTATAATGTCATATACACTTGAAACAGTACTATCAGAAAAATTTCAAACTATTGTTACTAGAGGTTTATTGAATACCAGATTAAAAGATTTTTATGATGTTTATATATTAATCAATACAAAGATGAATGATTTAAGTAAAGATAACTTAATTAAAGCAATAGAAAATACTTTTAAAAGAAGAGAAACAAATATTGATATAGAACGATTTAATGAAGTTATTAAAGATTTAAGTGATGATAATAATATGAACAATTTATGGAATGAATATGTTTCAAAGAATCCATATGCAAAAGATATAAAATATGAAGATACAATTAAAGCAATAAACGAAATAATCAATATACTAGAAGAAGAATTAATTGGAGTATAGTAGGTTTAACTATGAATATTATTGGTAGTAAAATAATTGAATATGAAATATTTGAATTTTTTAAATATTGATTTTTTTAGCAATATTTATACTAAAATTAAAAAAGTTATGATCGTGATAAAATTAAATATTAAATTTTTTGTAGAACTTAAGTACTTAGGTTCTTTTTTTGAATTTAAAAAAATAAACTTAAAAGAAAGGACAAAGTATATGGAAAATATAAGTAAGATTCCATCAAAAATTATAGAAATAGAAACAAGTATTAAATTACTTGAATATTTAAGAAGAAAAAATGCTATGGACGATGGAATGTATAACTTTTGTATTAATAAATTATTAAGAAAACAAGAATTAGAAAAAAATAGAATTGATTATGATTATATAAATAATATAGATAATTATAAAATTTTAACCTAGGGGGTATATTGTGGATTTATATACAGTTAGGAATAACATTATGAAAGGTGTTCCACTACAAGAATTAAATTTAAGAGTCTGTTTTTATGCAAGAGTATCAACAGATAAAGATGAACAATTACATTCTTTATCTAATCAAATATCTTTCTTTAATGATTATATTAGTAAAATTCCTAACTGGAAATTTATAGGTTCATATATTGATGAAGGAATATCGGGAACACAAGTCAAAAAGCGTGAAGAATTTTTAAGAATGATTGAAGATGCACGCATACATAAATTTGATTTAATATTAACTAAAGAAATATCAAGATTTTCAAGAAGTACACTAGATAGTATTATGTATACACAAGAATTATTAACTAATGGTGTTGGCGTATATTTTTTAAATGATAATATAAATACAATACTACCTGATTCTGAACTTAGGCTTACAATGATGTCTTCTATTGCTCAAGATGAAGTTAGAAGACTTTCTGAAAGAGTTTCATTTGGTATGAAAAGAAGTATTGATAATGGTGTTGTACTGGGATGTTCAAATATTTATGGTTATGTAAAAGATAAAGGAAAATTAGTAATAGATAAAGTCCAAGCAGAAATGATTAAGATAATATTTGATAGATATGCTAATACTACCGATGGTTTATCTAAACTATCAAGATATTTGTTTAGTTTAGGATATAAAAGTAGGACAGGTAAAAGAATAGATACAACAATACTTACTAGAATTATAGAAAATCCTAAATACAAAGGATATTATTGTGGACATAAGTCAAAGGTATTAGACTATCGTACTAAACAAAAGAAAAAATTAAATGAATCTGACTGGATAATATATAAAGATTATGATAATGTTCCACCAATAGTATCTGAAAAACTATGGGAAAGAGCAAATATTAAATTAAAACAAAGGAAGGATAGTTTTACCAATCGAAAAGTTAATAAGAAAGTATTTCAAAATAGATATACATATTCAGGAAAAATATATTGTGGATGCCACAATTTAACTTACCACAGATCAAGTTCAGGTAAAAGAAAAAATAATCCAGTATGGGAATGCCAAATATATAGGCGTGAAAGTTTAAAAGGTTGTTCTAATCCTAGAGTATTTGAACTTGAATTAGATAAAATATTTAAAGATATATTTAATAAATTATTTAAAAGAAGAAATGCTATTTTTAATGAAATATTAAGTGAATGTAAAAATTATTTAGAAACTAATAATAACGATATTGAAATAAAAAACTTTGAATCAAAGATATTAGTTTTAAATAATAAAAAAGATAAATTATTAGAACTTGTTATGGAAGAATACTTATCTAAAGATGATTATAAAAAACAGATAGATATAATTAATGAAGATTTAAATACTTATCAAAATAAAATACATGAATTAAAAAACAATAAGAAAGATAAAAACTATATAGAAAATAAAATTAATGAAATTAATAATGAATTAGAGAAATGTTTAGATGATGATAAATGTTATAGTGATATATTTAATGAAATAATAGATAAAATAATAGTTCACAAACAAAGTGATAAACAAATTAAATTAAATATTTTTATTAAGACAGGAGAAAGTGTATATACTACTTCTCTAAATTTAGGTAAAAAGTTTCATTTATTAGACCTCAATACAACAAATAACTGCCGTTAGCGCTGCAATAAATGGTGGAATATTATATAAACCATACATAGTAAAAAGTTTGAGTGAACCAGAAACTAACAGTGTAATTTTAGAAAATAAACCTACAGTAGTTAGAAAAGTTATAAGTGATGATACAAGTATGAAAGTAAGATATGCTTTAGAATCAGTAGTTGCTCGTGGTACAGGACACAATGCATATATAGGAGGATATAGAGTAGGTGGAAAAACAGGTACTGCTCAGAAGGCTCAAGATGGTAAATATTTAAGTGGAAACTATATAACAAGTTTTATAGGATTTTTACCTGCAGATGATCCTAAAGTTGTAGTATATGTTGCTATAGATAATGCTAAAGGGATTACACAATATGGTGGAACTGTTGCTGCTCCAATCGCAAAAAATGTATTACTTACTGCTATAGATGCACTTGGAATTGAAGAAAGAAAAGATGAAATACCAAGAGAATATCTATATACTGATAAACAGTATTCAGTAGTACCTAATGTGATTGGGATGACTGTAAAAGATGCAGTAAAAGAATTAAAAAAATTTAAAGTAGAATATAGTGGAGATGGAGATAAAATAACTTATCAATCACCAAGTGCTGGAACCGATTTATATGAAGGAGAAACTGTAAGACTATTATTATCAAATTAATAATTTTTTGATATATTCTTAATTGACAATATAAAAAATATATGTTAATCTATATTTTATTAAACGGGGAGTAATGATTATGTTAAAAGAGTATAGTAAAGAAACAATTGAAAAAATTTCAAAATATTTCTTTGAAGAACTATCTAAATATGAAGGAGAGGAACCAATTTTATTTGATGATATAGATTCAAACTTATTAAATAAAATTCTTTTTAAATTTGAAGACCAATATTATTCATTTAAACATGATTTATATTTATATAAAAAGATAGATTTCAGTAATGTTTCGTTTGATAACGTATATGTTATTGGATTAAATTTTACAGGATTTAGGGGAGTCAAAATAGATCCACAAACGGTATTTAATAAAGACTTAAGGTATGCTAAATTATGTAATGTAGAAATAATTGGTGGTTTTGATGATGCTAATATTCGATTTACAGATTTTACAGGAAGTACAGGAGCAAAAATAAATCCACAAACGGTGTTATATAAAGACTTAAGTAATACTATATTACGTGATGCAGAAATAAAAGGAAGTTTTAATGGCGTTAATATCAAAGGTACAGATTTTACAGGAAGTACAGGAGCAAAAATAAATCCACAAACGGTGTTATATGAAGACTTAAGTAATACTATATTATGTGATGCAGAAATAAAAGGAAGTTTTAATGGCGTTAATATTAAAGGTACAGATTTTACAGGAAGTAAGGGAGCAAAAATAGATCCACAAACGCTATATAATAAAGAATTAAGGAATGCTAAATTATGTGATGTAAAAATAAAAGGAAGTTTTAATGGTGTTGATGTAAGGGATATAGATTTTACAGGAAGTACAGGAGCAAAAATAGATCCACAAAAAGTAGTTAATAAGGATTTATCTGGGGCAAAATTATGCAATGTAGAAATAACAGGAAGTTTAGATGGTGTTAATATTGAAGGTACAAATTTTACAGGAAGTAAAGGTGCATTAGTTAATTTATATACTTTATGGTGTGATTTTCAATATACAAATTTCTGTGATGCAATTGTGTTAAGACCAGGATTAAGTTGTTATTTGTATGATTATGTAAATAGAACTACAAAATATAATGAAAGTAAAATAGTAGAAATAAATCCGCAAGAAGAGTCAATTGAAAAAGAAGTAGAAGTTATTAAAAGTAAAATTAAAAAAAATATTAAAAGATAAGTATTAGATATGCTTATCTTTTAAGTTATATGATATTAGAAATATTTGAAATAAAGATAATTAAATTGCTTTTCTATGAAGTAAAATTTGACAATATAAAAAAAGTATGTTAATCTATATTTCATTAAACGAGGTGGAATGATTATGTTAAAAGAGTATAGTGAAGAAATAACTGGAAAAATTTCAAAATATTTCTTTGAAGAATTATCTAAATATGAAGGAGAGAAACCAATCTTATTTGATGATATAGATTCAGACTTATTAAAGAAAATTCTTTTTAGATTTGAAGACCAACATTATTCATTTAGACAAAATATATATCTATATAAAAAGATAGATTTCAGAAATGTTTCCTTTGACGATGTAGATGTTGAAGGAATTGATTTTATAGAATTTAGTGGAGTTAAAATAGATCCACAAAGGGTATTTAATAAAGATTTAAGTTATGCTAGATTATGCAATGTAGAAATAATAGGAAGTTTTAATGGCGCTGATGTAAGGAATACAGATTTTACAGGAAGTAAGGGAGCAAAAATAGATCCCCAAAAAGTACTTGACATGGATTTATCTGGAACAAAATTAAGTGATGTAGAAATAATAGGAAGTTTTGATGGTGCTTATATAAGACATACTGATTTTACAGGAAGTACAGGAGCAAAAATAGATCCACAAACAGTAAGTAGTAGTAATTTATATTGTACAAAATTATGTGATGCGGAAATAATAGGAAGTTTTGGTAATGTTTTTATTTCATGTACAGATTTTACAGGAAGTAAGGGAGCAAAAATAAACCCTCAAGAAGTATGGCTCATGGATTTATCTGGAACAAAATTAAGTGATGTAGAAATAATAGGAAGTTTTGATGGTGCTAATATTTCACATACAGATTTTACAGGAAGTAAGGGAGCAAAAATAGACCCTCAAGAAGTGTACTCTAGGAGTTTATTTGGAACAATATTATGTGATACAGAAATAATAGGAAGTTTTAATGGCGTTAATATTGAAGGTACAGATTTTACAGGAAGTAAAGGTGCATTAGTGGATTTAGCTACTGTAGAAGAAAATTTTTATTATACAAATTTCTGCGATGCAACTTTAGTAGGACTAAGTAGATTTTGTGATGATAAAGCAAATAGAACCACAAAATTAGATGGAAGTAAAATATTAAAAACAAATTCACAAACAGAGTTAAAAGAAAAAAATGTAGAAATGATTAAAAGTAAAATTAAAAACATTTTATCTTTATAAGATAATTAAAAATTTATGGAAATGACTTTATTAGTTATTTCCTTTTCTATGAAGTTAAATAAAAAGTTGACAAATGGTAAGGAATGTGTTAGTATATATGGCACTAGGGGGGAATTTTATGAAAAAATTTAAATTACAAAAAAATAAAGTACTTGCTGTTATAGTGGCTGGAGTTATGTCTTCATCTGTTTTGGCTGCTTGTTCTAAAAAGAATGATGAAACTAAAAATATATCATCTAAGACTACAACTGTTGTTAGAAATGTAAATACTGCTCTTGATTTTTCATCAGATATATTATCTGGAGTAAATAAAGAAAAACCAAGTAATGAAACAGGTAAATATGCAACTGAAAAACAAATATATTCAGAAATTAATACTAATATAGATACTAATTTTTCTGATTTAACAGAAAATATTAAGAAAAATACTTCTTTAATATTATTGTTAGATATATTTGCACCTGAAAATGAATATGGAAAAATAGATTCAAGTATAATATCAGAATTTAAATCAAGAATAGATATTGATACTATGATGGAGGATTTCTATTCATTTGTTGCAACTGTAGAATCAGAAATTGAAGTAGAAGATAAATTTGTAAGAGTTAGTGATATTTTACCAGATGTTAAATCTGATCAAAAACAAATATTATCTAAAATAGAAGATATTTGTTTAAATATTAAAAATCTTTCTAGCGACAGTAAAAATAGTTCAAAAATTCAATCAGAGTTTAAGAAAATATATGATTTATTTGTAGATGAAGAAGAATTAGAAGTAGATGGATTAAGATTTAGTGTAAGAGATTTAGACTATGGAAATAGAGCAGTTGCTGCTGCATATGCGCGTGCTGCATCATACTATGCTAGAAGTTATATTACAGATAAACAAATAAATGATATAGATAACAGAACTAATGATCAAAATAATAAAGCACAAATAAAAATCATATTAGAAGTTTTAAATAATAGTATAATAGAAAAATCTACTGATGATGTTAATGAACAAATAAATACAAGCGTAAAAGAATTAGGAGAATTTGATTTAAATATATCAGATGACAATATAAAAAATATTATAAATATATTAAATATAGATTATTTAATGTCTGATAAAGTTTCTACAGTAGATGAAAGATCAATATTAGGTAAATATGATGATGAAGAAGTTAAAAGCGCTATAGATTCAATTACAGCTATATCATTACATAATATAAATAATAAAGATAATTTAGTTATATGGTCTGAATTCTTAACTGATTCATATAAAACTACAGAACAAGGTAAGATAGATTCACTTGCACTTGATTATGTATTATTCAATACAGTAATGTTAAATAATACTGTTAAATCAGATGCATCTGACAATGAAATATTAAACAATCCATATTTTAAAAACTTAAAATTATATATATCTAAACAAGATTTTGTTCAATCTGTAGAAAGAAATGGTAAAGTTGAAAATACACCAATTACATTTAAAAATATAGGTGAAGGAACAAAATTTGTATGTGATATTATGGTTATAAGTGCATTAGCTAAATATCCTGAATTTAGTGATGCATACGGATTTACTGATGTCGCACAATCTAATTTTAATATTCAACTTCAACAATATCAAAATATAGTTATGGATGAATGTAAAAAAATAGATGACGAATATGTAATTATAAAATAAAGTTCTTATGAACTTTTTTCTTTTGTCTATACTAGAAATTATAAATTATGATATAATTAATTAGAGGTGATTACATGAAATTTTATAATACATTGACTAGAAAAATTGAAGATTTTAAACCAATCAAAAAAGATGAGGTAACAATGTATACATGTGGGCCTACTGTGTATCATTATGCTCATATAGGTAATCTTAGAACTTATATAATGGAAGATATATTAGAAAAAACTTTAAATTATATAGGTTATAAAGTAAAAAGATGTATGAATATAACTGATGTAGGGCATCTTACTAGTGATGCAGATACTGGTGAAGATAAAATGCTTAAAGGTGCGAAAAGAGAACATAAAACTGTTTTAGAGATTGCCAAATATTATACAAATGTGTTTAAAAGTGATTGTGATAAATTAAATATCAAATGGCCAGAAATCGTAGTACCTGCTACATCATTAATAGATTATTATATAGAATTTATAAAAAATTTAGAAGATAAAGGTTATGCTTATTTTAAAGGTGGTAATGTATATTTTGATACATCAAAATTAAGTGATTATTATGTACTTACTAATCATACAGAAGATTCATTAAAAGAAGCAGTAAGAGATGATGTCACGCTAGATGTAAATAAAAAAAATAAGACTGATTTTGTTCTTTGGTTTACTAAATCTAAATTTGATTCACAAGAATTAAAGTGGGATTCACCTTGGGGTATTGGGTATCCAGGTTGGCATATAGAATGTTCATGCATATCTTTAAAATATTTAGGTGAATATTTAGATATACACTGTGGTGGTGTAGATAATATATTTCCACATCATACAAATGAAATTGCTCAAACAGAAAGTTGTGTAGGACATAAATGGTGTAATTATTGGTTTCATCCAGAACACCTAAACGATTCATCAGGTAAAATGAGTAAATCTAATGATGAATTTTTAACGGTATCTCTATTAGAACAAAAAGGGTATAATCCACTAGTATATAGATTATTTTGCCTGCAATCACATTATCATAAACAACTTGTATTTAGTTATGATTCACTTGATAGCGCTAAACAGACTTATAATAAACTTTTAACTAGAATTAAAGGTATAGAAAAAGATAATTCAAAAATAGATTATGAAGAAGCAAAGAAATACCAAGATAAATTTAAAAATGAATTAGAAAATGATCTTAATACCTCTAATGCTTTGACAGTATTATATGATGTATTAAAAAGTGATTTAAATAATAATACTAAGTTATATTTAATCGAAGATTTTGATAAAGTTTTAAGTTTAGATTTGCTAAAAAAAGAAAAAATAGATGATGAATTACTAAATTATATAAATTCTAAAATAGAAGAAAGAAATTTAGCAAAACTTAATAAAGATTATGAAAAAGCAGATAATATTAGAAAAGAATTAGAACAAAAAGGTATTATATTAAAAGATACTAGAGAAAAAACTATATTTGAAATAATATAGTTTTTCTTGTAAAAATATAAAAAATATTATAAAATAATAATGGTGATAAGATGAATAATAAGGTTGTAATAATTGGTTGTGGTAATGTTGGTATGAGTTATGCATATGCAATTTTTAATCAAAGAACATATGTAAACGAATTAGTGCTTATAGATATAAATAAAGAAAAAGTAGAAGGAGAAGTAATGGATTTAAATCATTGTCTTGCATATAGTCCTTCTAAAATAAATGTAAAACTTGGTGATTATAGTGATTGTAAAGATGCTAAAATAGTAGTAATTGCCGCAGGTGCTAATCAAAATGTTGGAGAAACTAGAATGGATTTAATAAGGAAAAATAGTTCTATTTTTGAATCTATAGTTACTAGTGTAATGAAAAGTGGATTTGATGGAATATTTTTAGTTGCTACAAATCCTTTAGATGTAATGACTTATTTAACTTATAAATATTCTAATTTACCTCATAATAGAGTTTTAGGAACAGGTACTACACTTGATACTGCGCGTTTAAAATATATTATAAGTGATAAAGTAGGTGTTAGCCCAAAAGATATAAATGCATATGTTATGGGTGAACATGGTGATTCAGAATTTGTACCTTGGAGTAATGCTAATATTGCATTAAAAAGAATAAATTCATATCTAACTGAAGAAGATAAAATTAAAATAGAAGAAGAAGTACGAAATTCTGCATATGAAATAATAAAGAAAAAAGGTGCTACATACTATGGTATAGGTATGTGTCTTGTTAGAATAACTAATGCTATATTAGGTGATGAAAATGTAATACTATCTGTGTCTTCATATGATGAGAACAACGATATATATATTTCTACACCTGCTATAGTAAATAAAAATGGTGTTAAAAGTAAAATATATGTACCTTTTAATGAAAGTGAAACAGAAAAAATTAAAAATTCTATAAAAGTAATTAAAGAAGCTATAGATAGTCTATAGTTTTTTCTTGTCCTATTTGTAATTTTATCGAATAAAATTTATAGAGGGATAAAATGACAATATTAATTAAATCAGTACTTGTAATGATGCTTAGTTTAATTATATCAATATGTATAGGTATACTGATAATACCTATGTTAAAAAAATTAAAGGCAAGTCAAAGGTTAAGTATATATTTACAAGATAAACATAAAGGAAAAGTTGGTACTCCTACTATGGGTGGATTAATATTTATATTACCAACTATATTAGTTATGTTGTTTATGTATTTATATAATAAAATTGAGTTAAATACGACTATAATTATAGTTATGTTTACATTTTTGGCATATTCATTAATAGGATTTATAGATGATTTTTTAATTATAAAAAGAAAAAATAATAATGGTCTTAGTGAAAGTAGTAAATTTATATTACAGGTCGTAGTAGCAATAATATTTTTTTATCTATTTATGTTGAGTGGTAATGAACCTTTATTATGGGTTCATACTTTAGGAATAAAACTAGATATAGGCTTTTTATATGGATTATTTATATTACTTGTATTAGTTGCAAGTAGTAATGCGGTAAATATAACTGATGGATTAGATGGACTTGCAGGTAGTTTATCTTTTATAGCATTCTTAACTTTAGGAATAATTAGTTATAATACAGGTTGGTTAGAAGGATACGAAGAAGTAGCATTATTTTGCTTTTCTATTTCAGGTTCGTTAATAGGATTTTTAATGTTTAATTTAAATCCTGCTAAAGTATTTATGGGGGATACTGGTTCACTTGCACTTGGAGCAACTATGGGAAGTATAGCAATATTAACGAGACATGAATTACTATTAGTATTGATAGGAATAGTATTTGTTATAGAAACTTTAACATGTATAATACAAAGGGTATATTATAAATTTACACATAAAAGATTATTTTTAATGACTCCAATACATCATAGTTTTGAAAAAAAGGGGTATAATGAAAGAGATATAGTAAAAATATTTTGTTTAGTTGGAATACTTTCAAGTATGTTTGCACTCATATTTGGAGTAATCCTTTAAATTTATTACTTTATTAATTACTTGTAATTTTATATAAAATATTGTAAAATAATATTGCATTAACCTTGAACGGAGGAAAAAATATGAAAAGAGATATACTAATAGGAGGAGCATGGCCATACGCTAATTATTATTTACATGTAGGACATTTAGCAGCATTATTACCTGGTGATGTTTTAGCAAGATATTATAGAGGTAAAGGGGATAATGTAATATATGTATCTGGATCTGATTGCCATGGTACACCAATAACACAAAGGGCACAAAAAGAAGGAGTAAAACCATCAGATATAGCTAATCATTATCATGAAGAATTTACTAAAATATTTTCAAGATTAGGTTTTGAATACGATAAATATTCAAGCACTATGTCAGAACATCATAAACAATATGTTAAAGATGTCTTCCTTAGATTAATTAAAAATGGTTACATATATGAAAAAGAAGAAGAACAAGATTATTGTTTAAATTGTTCAAAATTCTTATCAGATAGAGAAATAGTAGGAAAATGCCCTCATTGTGGTGGAGAAAGCACAGGAGAACAATGTGATAACTGTCTTGCATCATTAGATACTAAAGATGTTTTAGATAAACATTGTAAGGAATGTGGAAATAGTACAGTCTTAAAAAAGAATAAACATCTATATTTTAAATTAACAGAATTTAAAGATGAATTACAAAAATTAATAGATGATAGAAAAACTAAATGGAGAAAAAACGCTGTTGGTGAATCACAAAAATATATAGAAATGGGTTTAGTAGATAGAGCAGTAACTAGACAACTAGATTGGGGAATTGAAGTACCTGTAGATAATTATCAAGATAAAAGAATTTATGTATGGATAGAAGCAGTTTTAGGATATTTATCTGTTGCTAAAGAAGTAGCAGAATCAAGAGGTATCAATTTTGATGAATTTTTATCCGATAAAAATAAAAACTTAAGGACATATTATGTACATGGAAAAGATAATATACCTTTTCATACAATAATACTTTCAGCACTATTATGTGGTTTAAAATTAGACTATAGATTACCAGATTATATCATATCAAGTGCATATGTAAACTTAAATGATGAAAAAATGTCAAAAAGTAAAGGTAATTTATTAACTGCAGATGAACTTTTACAAATGTTTGATAGAGATACATTAAGATTTTATTTCATGTTCTATGGTCCAGAAACAAAAGATACAAATTGTTCTATAGATGATATTATACAAATGCATAATAAATTTTTAGTTGGAGTATTAGGTAATTTTGTAAATAGAAATTTATCTTTTATAGAAAAGAAATTTGATGGACTAATAAAAGAAGGAAATATAGATAAAGATATAATTGAATATACTAAAAAAACCTATGATATAGTTGGCGATTCAATAGAAAAAGGTGAATTTAAAAATGCATTAAACTGTATAGTAGAATATATTAGTGCAGGAAATAAATATTATGATGAAAAACAACCATGGATACAAGTTAAAGAAGATATTAATGCATTTAACGATACAACATATACTTGTGTATACATGATGAGCAATATAGCAAACTTAATAAATCCATTTATACCAGATACTTCTAAAAAAATAAAAGACATATTATCTTTAGAAGACTATAAATGGGAACCTACTAAATTAAGTGGTGATATAAAGATAAAAAATCTATCTTTATTATTTGAAAGAATAGAAGATAAAAATAAAAAATAAGATTTTTTTCTTATTTTTTTTCTAAATCACTTAAATTTATACCAAAACTTTGTAAATGTTTATATATAGTCTCAACAGGTACTCCTAATATATTATAGTAACTTCCATCAATTTTTTCTATAAAATTAGACATTACAGTTTCAATAACAAAACCTGATGCATACATCTTATTAGGCTCGTTTTGTATATAATATTCTATATCGCAATCTTCAATTTTTCTTAAAACTACCTTTGTTTTTGCATAGTCATTAATAACTTCATCAGTATTTTTATTTATGAGTGCTACACCAGTTACAACATATGTAGTATTATTAGAACATAATTTTATAAATTTTCTTACTTCATCTAAATCTTTAGGTTTTTCTAATATTTGATTATTAGTATAAACAACAGTATCAAGTCCAAGAATAATACCACTATCTACTTTATCTTTTACACTAAGTGCCTTACCTAAAGCTAAATCTTTTACATATTTATATACATCATTAAAATTAGGTGATACTTCTTCAAAGTTACTTTCTATTAAAAAATGATTTAACTTAACTGTATTTAAAATATCACTTTTAAATTTAGATGTACTTGCTAAAGTTAATTTCATATTTGAACACCTCAATATGATTATATATTAGTTTAATTTATAAATCAAATAGTTAATAAAATACATTTAATACCTAAAAATAGGCATTTCAAGCATATTACCTTGAAATAATTAATTATAATGGTATTTTATACTCAATATAATTTTCATTTTACTATGATTATTTTATATTATATTATTGATAAACAGTATTTTAGTTTATCTTTTTTTATAATATTACTTGAAAATTATATTTAAAATATGTTAAAATTTAATTGTAATAATCATATATACATATAGTATTGACAAATAGTATATGTAATGGTATTATAAAATCAATTTTGATTGGGGGAAGAGAAATATGGAAGATAAATTTAAAAAAGTTAGCCAATATGATTTTATGTATGAGAATTCGAAAAAATATTCAGGTAAAGTTGCAATTACTTATCAAGTACCAGACATTGGAAAAACCGTAGAAATAACTTACGAAGAGATGTATGAAAAAATTGATCAGTATGCAAGAGCTTTATCTAAATATGGTTTAAAAAAGGGGGATAAGGTAGCAACCTGTGTTTTTAATACACCTGAAGGGATTTATTTAATATATGCATTGAATAAAATTGGTGTAATAAATATTGGACTTAGTCCACTAAATAATCCTGAAGAAATGAGAAAAGATTTGCTAATTTCTAATCCTGATTTAATTATTACAATGGATACTTTTTATCCTTTATTTAAAGACGATTCAAAAATTTTTAATATGTTAGTATTTACTCCTGTTGATTCTTACAATAAAATTATTAGAGCGGGGTATGATTTAAAAGTAGGAAAAAAGTATGGGATAGATAGTAATTTAAAACTGAGTTCTATTGTAAATAAATGGAAAAATTATGAAACATTGTTTGAAATAGTTGATAGAGATCAAACATCAGATGTTTTATTTACTAGTGGTTCGACTGGAATACATAAAGGTGTTGAATTAACGAATGAAAACTTTAACGAATCTGTTATTGGTATGACTGAAATATACAAAGGGGATATATCTCCTTGGAAAACTCATTTAATTCAGATACCTATAGGTCATATGACATATGGAAGAGCTATTTTACACTATGCATTAAGTCAAGGAATGAATGCTGCTCTTTCGACTAAGCCATCACCTGCAGATTTTTATGAAGAACTTATTAGGACAAAGGCAAATGATTGCGCAGGAGGTCCACCACATTTTAGATCCTTTATAATTGAAGAAAATGGTAAACTTATAACAAATCCAAAGTTAAAACCAGGATCTTTAAGTGAATTAAAATTTGCAACTTCAGGCGGAGAGGAACAAAGAATTAGAGATTTAGAAGCAATTAATAAAGCATTTGAGTATTGTGGTAGTACTGCAAAACTTGGTAACGGGTTAGGCGCTACTGAAGCTACAGGGCCATTTATAGTAAATAATGGAAGTAAGGGATTTAAAGCAATACTTGGCGTTCCAATACCTAGTATTAAAACTAAGTTAGTCAATCCAGAAACTGGAAATATAGAAGAAAAACAAGGGGAACTTCATATATCAGGACCAATAGTAATGAAGGGTTATTTTGAAAACAAGGAAGAAACAGATAAAGTTTTGTACTATGACAATAATGGAGTTAAGTGGTTTAAAACTGGAGATGTTGTTTCATTAGATGAAAATAGATTTTCTTATGTAAGTAGGCTTAAAAGAAATTATGTTTGTGACATTACAAATGTGTATCCAGAACAAATCGAATTAATCCTTGAATCTATTCCAGAAATCAGGGAAGCAGTAGTAGTTCCAGTGCCAGATGACGACAGACAATTTGTATCAAAATATTATATATCATTATATGATATGAATTGCGTTAATAAAGACTTTGAAGACAAAATATGTTCTTTAGTCGAGAATAAACTTAATTGTAGTAATTTACCTGGTTATATAGAATATACTGATAAACCTCTTGTTAGAAATGGAAGCACAAAGAAAGATATAAAATATTATAGGCAAGATGCTTTAAAAGAACTTGATAAAAATAAACAAAAAAATTTAAAAAGAAATGATTAAAGAGTGACATTTCTTTTCTTTTTTGATATAATTTATAAAGAGTAGGTGGTTGTTAATGGGACTATATTTTTCGTTATGTACTTTGTTGATATTACTTATATTTTTTATAGCGTTTTTTATAAAAAAGCGTGCTGAAAATATTGAAACAAAAATTTATGGTATTTTACTTTTTGTTACTATAATTGGATTATTTTTAGAATCTTTAACTGGAATTTGGTATAAGGTTGGGTTTGATTCTAATAATTTTTTATATAAATTTTTATCAAAGGCAGTTTTATCATATTATATTATATGGAGTTTAGTATATGCGCATTATATAATAAATGTTTGTAATAATAATAGAAAATTTTTGAAGGTATTAGATATTTTATCTATAATTGCGGTCATATTAACGCTTTCTTTTCCTATAAATTTTTTACAAACTGGAGATTCTATTTTGCCACAAGGTCTATGTCTAATATTTCCGTATTCATTTTGTATAATATTTAGTATTATAGATCAGTATTATTGCATTAGATATCATAAGAATGTAGTAATGAAAAAAATTAGTACTGTTTATATATTTTTAATAATGGGAGCAGTCAACATTGTTTTGCAAATGGTTTTACCGGGGTTGTTTTTGTTAGGCTTTATATTAGCTTATATGGTCATTATAATGTACTTCACCATTGAAAACCCAGATGTTAAGTTAATTAATCAACTAGAACTTGCCAAAGATCAAGCAGAAAAGGCAAATCATGCTAAAACAGATTTTTTAAGTAGTATGTCTCATGAAATTAGAACTCCATTAAATGCAATAGTAGGTTTTAGTGAATGTATTGATAGAGCAGAAACTTTAGAAGAAGCAAAAGAAGATGCTAAAGATATAATAATGGCTTCTCAAAACTTACTTGAAATAGTAAATGGTATACTTGATATAAGTAAAATAGAAGCAGATAAGATGGAAATAGTAAATAATGAATATAACTTAAAAGAAATACTTCAAAATTTAACTAAATTAATAATTCCTAGAATAGGAGAAAAGGATATAGAGTTAAAAACATATTTTGCTCCAGATATACCTGATGTATTGTTTGGTGATAGTGGTAAGGTAAAGCAAGTTATAACTAATATACTTACTAATGCTGCTAAATATACTGAACAAGGTGAAATTAACTTTAAGGTAAATTGTGTAAATGAAAATGATAAATGTAAACTTGTTATATCTGTAAGTGACACAGGTAGAGGAATAAAACAAGAACAAATAGATAAATTATTTACCAAATTTCAAAGACTTGATGAAGATAAAAACACTACAGTAGAAGGTACAGGACTAGGACTTGCAATTACAAAAAGACTTGTTGAAATGATGGGTGGTAAGATAGTTGTACAAAGTGAATATGGTAAAGGATCTACATTTACTATATATTTAAGCCAAGAAATAAGGCATAATGTAATATATAAAAATGTTGCTTCTAATAATAATGAAATATTAAAGTATCCTGGTAAAAAGGTATTAGTAGTAGATGATAATAGGTTAAATCTTAAAGTTGAAACCAAAATTCTTAAAAATTATGATTTAGATATAGAATGTGTTGAAAGTGGATTTGAATCTATTGAAAAAGTTAAAAGTAATAAATATGATATAATTCTTATGGATATAATGATGCCTAAGATGGGTGGAGTAGAAACGTTGAAAAAATTAAACGAAATAGAGAATTTTTCGACACCTGTTATTGCACTTACTGCAGATGCTATACAAGGAAAGGCAAAAAAATATTTGGAAGTAGGATTTAGTGGTTATTTATCTAAACCTATCGATGAAATAGAATTAAGAAATGTACTTTCAAAACATTTAGATGGTAGTATAGAAAAGAAAGAAGAAAAAATGGATGTACCTATGGAAAAAGAAGAAAATAACAATAAAATTGATGTCAATTATTTAAAAGATAATGATATTGATGTAGATGCTTCTATAGAACTTTTAGGTGACATTGATATGTATAATGATACATTAAAAGATTTTATTACAGAATCTGAAAGTAGAATACCTAAAATGAAAGAATATTTAGATAATTCTGATGCTGCTAATTATGCTATATTAGCGCATGCAATGAAAAGTGATAGCAAGTATCTAGGATTTAAAAAATTAGCAGAGTTATCATTAAATCATGAATTGGAAGGTAAAAATAACAATATATCATATATAAAGGATAATTATGATGAACTTATGAAAGAAGTAAATAGAATTATTGAAATAGTAAAGAAATATTTAGAGGAGATGGAATAATGGATAAGTCAATAATAGTAGCCGATGACTCAGAAATAATAAAAAATATTATAGAAAAAGCACTAAGTAGCGAATTTAAAGTATTAAGGGCTTCTAATGGTAGAGAAGCAATCGAATATATTACGAAGGATACTAATAAAAGTATAGTAGGAATGCTTCTTGATTTAAATATGCCAGAGTATGATGGATTTTATGTATTAAACTATTTTAAAAACAATAATTTATTCAATAGAATACCAGTATCTATAATATCTGGAGATGACTCTAAAGACACTATAGATAAAGCATTCACATATAATATAGTAGATATGCTAAACAAACCTTTTTCAATTGAAAATGTAAGAGGAATTGTTGGTAAAATGTTAAATAAATAATCCTTAGAAATTCTAGGGATTTTTGCTAATATTGACTTTTAATATACATTTGATATAATAAAAATAATTTTAGGGGGACATATATGAAAAAAGATATGAATAATCAAAAATTAAAATTAATATTAGAAGAAATAAAAAAATTAATAGATGAATATAATGCTTTAAGTAATGAAAAATTATCTCTTTCAACTGAATTTATGAAACAAGATGTAAGTGATATATATGTATGTGTTTATAATGAAAATAGTGAAAGTGATCATATTGGATTATTTAGATCAATAGATTGGTTTTCAAATTATATGGAAGTTGAAAATCCTTATAATCTTCCAATTTATAGTTATGATTCAGGAAATCTTTATATCAGTTTAGATTCAAAATTTATAGCTGTTAGAAAGATACATGAAAACATTTATAAGGTAAATAGATGGCAACAAATGGGAACTAAACATATTATAAATGGTGAACCTTATGTGTGTAATTGCAATATAAAGGAAGTTATGAAATTTGATGATCTTAGAGATATAATGTATAACGAAAAAATAATTAAAATATATGAACCTGGTAAGGCTAGTACTGATGAGATGGAAGAAACATTAGAGTATGCATCTAAATATTTTAATCTTAATGAAAAATATAAAGTATTATAAAATTAATTTAACTAGTTCTGCTTATAGTAGAACTTTTTTATATAAATAATATTGATTGCTTAAAAGTATTAAATGTGTTATTATTATACGAGGAAGTGATTTTTATGAATTTACCAAATTTAAAAGAAGCAAAAATTAGAACAAAAAATGATATTAAGATAATAAAGGATGCATATGAAATACCTGAAACTATGAAAAATATAGGAAAGGGTAAAAAATATTATTTAAAAACATATGGATGTCAAATGAATGTTCATGATAGTGAAAATATAAAAGCTATATTAGAGGATATGGGTTTTAAAGAAACAGACAATTTAGATAAATCAGATATAATACTTTTAAATACATGCGCAATAAGAGAAAATGCTCATAATAAAATGTTTGGCTTTTTAGGTAGAGTAAAGCATCTTAAAGAAAGTAATCCAAATATAATATGTGGTATATGTGGTTGCATGGCTCAAGAAGAAAGCGTTGTAAATGATATAAAAAGTAAATATAAATGGGTAGATATAGTATTTGGAACACATAATATACATAAACTTCCTAGTATACTTGAAGAGTCATTAAAGGAAAAAAGACAAGAAATAGAAGTATATAGTATAGAAGGAGATGTCTACGAAAATATTCCAGTTAAAAGGGATTCAAAATATAAGGCATGGGTAAATATAATGTATGGATGTGATAAATTTTGTACATATTGTATAGTCCCATATACTAGAGGTAAACAAAGAAGTAGAATGCCTGAAGATATAATTAGTGAAGTTAAAAAATTAGTTAGTGATGGATATAAAGAGGTTACATTGCTAGGACAAAATGTAAATGCTTATGGTAAAGATTTAAATATTGATTACACTATGGGTGATTTACTTGAAGATGTTGCTAAAACTGGTATAGATAGATTAAGATTTGTAACATCACACCCTTGGGATTTTGATGATAAAATGATAGATATAATTGCAAAATATCCAAATATTATGCCATATATACACCTACCACTTCAATCAGGAAGTGATAGAATATTAAAGTTAATGGGAAGAAGATATACTAAAGAAAAGTATATAGAATTATTTAATAAGATCAAAAATAAAGTACCAAATTGTTCTATAACTACTGATATTATAGTTGCATTTCCTGGTGAAACTTTAAAAGATTTTAATGATACATTAGATGTAGTAAATACATGTAAGTTTGATTCTGCATTTACATTTATTTTTTCGCCTAGAGTAGGAACACCAGCTGCTTTGATGGAAAATAATTTAACAGAAGATGAAAAAAATGATAGGCTATATAAATTGAACGATATGATAAATAAATATGCTAATGAAGCAAATCAAAAATATTTAAATAAAATAGTTCCTGTTTTATTAGAAGATTATAGTAAAAAAGATAAAAATTTGATGGGATATACAGATACTATGAAACTTGTAAATGTAAAATGTGATAAAAAATATTTAGGAAAAATAGTAAATGTTAAAATAACAAGTGTAAACACATGGAGTTTAGATGGAAAATTTCAGAAAATTAAATAATAATATACTTTTTTTAAAAAATTGTGATATAATTAAGTAGTGAATAGGAGTGAAGTTATGAAATGTGTGAAGTGTGGAGCTGATATAGCAGACACAGCAAAGTTTTGTGGTTACTGTGGTAATCCAGTTGAAGTAGATTCAAGTAGTGAAGTAGTTAATGAAGTTCAACCAGATATGACAACTCAAGAACCTGTACAACAAGTTCAAACAGATATACCAACTCAAGATGTACAATTAGAATCTCAAAATGTAGTAGGTGATACTGTACAACAAGTACAAAATACAGTAGAACAACCTATACCAAGCTATACTGTAAATGATAGCAATAGTTCAAAAGGAAACAAAAATAATAAAGGATTATTTATAGCCTTAGGATGTGCTTTAGCAGTTATAGCAGTAGTATTAGTATCATTTGCTTTATTTAAATCAAATTCAAATTCAGTTGATGCATTAAATAAAGCAGTAGCTAATTTAAATAGTAAAGGTGCTGATAGTGCTACTATAAAATTAGAAGCAAATATTGAAGCAAGTGAAATGGGAAGCGTTAAACTTTCATTGGAATCAAAAGCTGCTAAAGTTAATGATCAGTACTTAGTAGAAGTAAAATTAAATAAAAATATAATTACAGATGAAATTAGTATGTTTATGTCATTTGATAAAGATAATGCAAAAGTATATGTACCATCATCATTTATTAATTTGATTGCTGGTGATGAAACTGATACTGTAGAAAACAAATGGTATAATTATACTATGAGTTTATCTGAATTAGGTTTAAATTTATCAGATTTAGAAAGTGAATCTGACACAGATTTTGATTTTTCAAGTATAATTGATCAAAAACATTTTGTATATGTAGATTCAAGTAATAATTCTAATCATTATCAACTTAAAATAGATAAAGAATTAATAGAAAAAATAAAAACTAAAGCAAGTAATGAATTAGATGCTGAAGATAAAGAAATGCTTGATTCAGTAGATACTAGTGAATTAGATGGTATGGAACCAATTATATTAGATTTTTATATAACTAAAGATAATCAATTAGAAAAAATATCTATAGATTTAGCTAAATATATGGATAGTGAAGATGTTTCTAAAGCCGAGATATCAATTAGTTTTGTAGATTTAGGTTCAACTGTAGTAACAATACCTGATGAAGCATTAAATTCAAAAGATTCTCTAGAAGACTATATTGGTAGTATGTCTAGTGATGATTACTCTATTGAAGATTATGAATTTTAATATAAAACCTTCGATTATATATCGAGGGTTTTAATATATTTAAAATATTAATTCCATAAATATCATTTTTATTAATTAAATTCATATATTAAATTGAGGAGTGATTTTATGGCATTATATAAGGAGATAGTCACTAAAGCTGTCATTGGTAAAGGTAAAAAATATTTTAAAGATAATTATAATATAACTACAGAAAATGTTCCAACTACTATATTAGGGTGTTGGGTTATCAATCATAAATTTAAAGGTTATAAAACTAATGATAGAATAGGTGTAAGTGGGTCATATGATGTAAATATATGGTATTCATATGATAACGATTCTAAAACTACTGTTGTAAGTAAAAATATTTCATACAATGATTTATTCAATGTTAAACTTAAAGAAAATGCAGATTTATCTAGTGATACAGATATAATTGTAAGAACATTAAAACAACCAAGTTGTCTTGGAGTTAATTCTAATGAAAAAACTATATCATTCGACATTGAAAAAGAATTAGGTGTAGAAGTAGTAGGTGAAACAAAAGTAAAAATTGCTGTAGAAGAAGATGAAGAACCATGGGATGAAATAGAGGATGAATTAACTGATAAAGATATAGAAGATATAGATAAAGTAGATGACAATTTTATAAAATAGTACTATTGTACTTTTTTTCTTTTTATGATAGTATATTTACTTGTGTATGAAAGGATGTTAACATGAATAAATTAGGCATTAATGAATATAAATTGAATGATATTGAAAAGCAAATAATAAAGTTAAAATTAGACTTGATAGATTATTATTTTACCTTTAATAATGAACAGTTGGATTTTAAATTTTTGAATGATTTACATAAATTTCTTTTTGGGGATTTTTATTTTGATTCACAATTAGGTACAAGGAAAATTGAAATTCCTGAAGAAGAATTAATAGAAGAAATATTAATAAAATTAAATTATTTATGTCTAGGTGGAGAAAAGAATATAGAAGAAATATTATCACTATTAAAAGAATTATGGAAGATGCAACCATTTATTTTAGGAAATACTAGAACTTTAGTTGCCTTCTTAAAAATAATAAATAATATATACTTATTAGGATTAGAAATAGATTCAGATATAAAAATAAAAAGTTGTCCTAAAATGTTTGAATTAAACAATTTTGTTAACCAAAAAAGGTTGACAAAACAAAAAAACTTTGTTAATATTATATAGATGAATGGAGGTGCTTTATGGCAGTTAAAATGAGATTAAAAAGAATGGGTGCTAAAAAAAGACCATTTTATCGTATTGTAGTAGCAGATTCAAGATTCCCAAGAGATGGAAGATTTATTGAAGAAATAGGATATTATAATCCAATCGAAAATCCTGCAATTGTTAAATTAGATAAAGATTTAGCGCTTAAATGGTTAAATGAAGGGGCAACACCTACAGATACAGTAAGAGATATATTAAGTAAAGAAGGAATTATGAAAGAATTCCATGAATCTAAAAGTAAAAAAAAGAGTGGTAAATAATTATGGAATTAGTTAGTTTAACAGAATATTTAGTAAAACAATTACTACCAGATGTAGAAAAAGTAGTTGTAAATAAAATAGATTCTAATGAAGATGTTGTCATTCAAGTTTTAGTTCCTAATGAATATATGAGCATTATAATTGGTAAAGGTGGAAGTATTGCTAATTCAATACGCACTATAGTCCAAGCAGCTGCTTATGTAAAAAAATTAGGAAGAGTTAGAATAAATATAGATTCATTGTAAAATTGGAGTTTTCCAATTTTTTTTGTCTATTTTGTTCAAATTTATTGTAATAAAAGTTTAGATATAATATAATAATAAGTAGGTGATAGAATGAAGAAAAGGGTACTAAGTGCTATAGTTGCGTTTTTAATATTTATACCAATATTTTTAATAGGAGGTACTTTATTTAATGTAGCTTTTTATATTGTTACAATTCTAGGAATAAGAGAATTTATGAAAATAAGGGATAAGAAAATACCTGATTTTATAAGATTTATAGTATATTTATTAATTACATTAATTTATTTTAGTAATACACTAAATAATGATTTAAGTTTTAATATAGATTATAGACTAATATCTAGTTTATTTATAGTGATTTTACTTCCTGTAGTATTATATCATGATGATAAAGTATATGGCGTTTTAGATGCATTTTACTTACTTGGTGGATTACTATTTTTAAGTTTTTCTATGTCACTTTTCTACTTATATAGGTCTATAGGATTAAATTTATTAGTATATTTATTAATAATTACAATAATTACAGATTCATATGCTTACTTTATAGGTAGACTTATAGGTAAAAATAAATTACTTGAAGTAATTTCACCTAATAAGACACTAGAAGGTACAATAGGTGGAAGTTTAGTTGGAACTTTTGTTGGAGTAATGTATTATATAACTTTTGTATCAAATACAGTTAATATATTTAAATTAATAATAATATCATTATTTTTAAGTATAGTAGGACAGTTGGGAGATTTATTTTTCTCAGCAATTAAAAGAAAATATAATATAAAAGATTTTTCAAATATAATGCCTGGACATGGTGGAATTTTAGATAGATTGGATAGTATTATATTTGTTATGTTAGCATTTACATTTATAATAACAAAATTATAATTAGAGGGAGATATTATGACTATAATATATTTTATATTAATATTAGGTATTACGGTTTTTATACATGAATTTGGACACTTTATATTTGCTAAAAAATTTGGAGTACATGTATATGAATTTTCTATAGGTATGGGGCCAAAATTATTTAAATTCAAAAGAAAAAACGACGAGACAGATTATTGTATTAGACTTCTTCCTATCGGAGGATTTGTTCAAATGGCTGGTGAAGAAGTAGAAGTAGATGAAAACATACCAGAAGATAAAAGATTAGGTTCTAAACCAGCTTTACAAAGACTTATCATAATGGTTGCTGGTGTAATGATGAATTTTTTACTTGCAATAGTTTTATTATTTTTTATAGGACTATTTAATACAGTTTCTACTAATAATGTTTATATTGATGATAGTACATTAAAAGGTATTTCTGATGGCGATAAGATAGTAAAAATAAATGGACATTTTGTAAATAATTATGATAAATTAGCGCTTGAAATGTCAATAGCAGAAGATAATGATTTTGAAATGACTGTAAAAGATAAAAATGGTAAAGAAAAAGTTGTAACAGTTAATCCTATAGCTGTAGGAGAGTCAAATTTAATATATGGATATGATTATGGATTTAAGATTGCATCAGATGATGGCAACTTAATAGTAGATGAATCAGAAATAAAAGATTTAAAAGATGGTTCAAAAATTATATCTATAGATGGTAAAGAAATATCAGATTATACTGAACTATTAAAAACTTTAGATAATATAAGTGATAAATTTGTTTTAGGATATGAAGATGCAAAGGGTAATGACGATACTATCGTAATTGATATAAAAGAAAATAAAGATGATACTTTGAATGGATACAGTTACGGATTTTATATAACTGGAACAAAGGAAAAAGGATTTTTTGCTGCTATAAAATATGCTTTTCTTAAATTCTTCAGTACTATTGAACAAATGATATTTACAGTATTCTATTTAATAACTGGAAAAATAAGTTTAAGCATGATGGCAGGACCTGTTGGAATATATAATGTTGTAAGTGTATATTCACAATATGGAATAAGTCAGATAATTTCACTTCTATGTTTAATATGTATAAATGTAGGATTTATAAATATTTTACCATTACCTGCATTTGATGGGGGACATGTATTATTTATAATAATAGAAAAAATAAGAGGAAAAAAAGTTGATCCGAAAGTTGAAAATATAGTACATAATATAGGATTTATACTTCTTATGATATTGATGGTAATAATAACATATAATGATATATTAAGGTTGTTTTAGGAGAGGTTTTATGCTTAAAGTAGAAAATATTACAAAATATTATGGAGATTTTAAAGCTGTTGATGATCTATCATTTACAGTAAATAACGGAGAAATATTTGGACTTCTTGGTGTGAATGGAGCCGGTAAAACCACTACATTTAGAATGATAATGGGTTTACTTGATATAACCAGTGGGCAAATAACATTAGATGGTAAGAAGATAGATTATAATTTAAGTAATGAAATAGGTTTTTTAACTGAAGAAAGAAGTTTACTTACAAAATTAACCGTAAAAGAGCAAGCAATATATTTTGGTACTTTAAAAGGTATGAGTGAAGATAAAATATTGGAAAGACTAGATTATTTGTTAGATAAATTTCAAATATCAGAATATAAAGATAAAAAAATTAAAGAATTATCTAAAGGTAATCAACAAAAAATACAATTTATAACTGCAATATTACATGAGCCAAAGTTACTTATATTAGATGAACCATTTTCAGGATTAGATCCACTTAATATTGAATTATTTAAAGAACAAATAATCGCGCTTTCAAAAAAGGGTAGTAAAATTATATTTTCTTCTCACAGAATGGATCATGTTGAACTTTTCTGTAAAAAACTTGTTATATTAGTAAATGGTAAAACAGTTTTATCTGGAAATATTAAAGATATAAAAGAACAATATATGAAGAAAAATATAATAATAAAAGGTGACATTGATATAGATAAATTAAAATCTATCAAAGGTGTTGAAAGTGTAATAGAAAAAGCAGATGAATATGAAGTTAAAATTAGTTCAATAGATTATGTAAAAGATGTTTTTAAATATGTATCTAAATGTGATAATATAATGAAATTTGTTGTAGAAGAACCAAGCTTAAATGAAATATTTATATCAAAAGTAGGAGAAAAATATGAAAAGTAAATTAAATTTCTTAATTAATGTAAGTTTAAAGAAAAAAATAAAAAGTAAATGGTTCTTGTTTGCAAATATAATTGTAGGATTACTTATTATAGGTATAATAAATATCGATAGCATAATAACATTATTTGGCGGAGATTTTAATGAAAAAACAAAAATATATGTTATAGATGAGACAAATATTGTTGTGGATAGTATTGAGCAAAGTTTAAAATATTATAGTGAATTTTTAAATGATGAAGATGATACTTACGAAATAGTTAAAACGGATAAATCAGAAAAAGAAATAATTGATTTAATAAATGAAGAAGAAAACAAATCACTATTGCTAGAAATATATTTTAATGATAAAAATAATATGGAAGCAAAATTAGTATCTTTATCGACTATAGATGCATATGATTATCAGTTAATAAGTAACTCACTAAATATTTCATCAAATAATTATTTATTAAGTTCATTTGGTCTATCAGATGATCAACTTAGACAAATATCTGAAGGCATTACGATAAATAGGGAAATATTAGATGAAAATATAAAAGATGAAGATGAAAATACGGAAATGATAATGACTACTGTATTTCCAGTAATTATATTGCCATTTTTCATGTTGACTATATTTTTAATTCAATTTATAGGTACAGAAATAAATGATGAAAAATCTACAAAGAGTATGGAAATAATTATTTCTAGTGTTCCACCAAAAACTCATTTTGCCGCTAAAATAATAGCAAACAATTTATTCATTATATTACAACTTATTCTATTAGTTATTTTTGGAGCAATAGGTTTTGGAGTAAGAAAATTAATAGGTGGAAATACTATATTAAATGGACTAGGTGAAGAGGTTGGAAATATAATTAATACTATAACTAGGGGCGCATTAGGAGACAAATTTATAATTATAATAATATTTGCAGTAATACTTATGGTTCTTACATTTATTGCATATTCAGTCATTGCAGGAATACTTGCATCAATGACAACTAATCCTGAAGATTATCAACAAATACAAGTACCAATAATTATTACACTATTATTAGGTTATTATTTATCAATAATGGCAGGTATGTTTAAAGGTTCTATGTTTATACAAATCTTATCATATTTCCCACTTATATCTGCAGTTTTATCACCATCACTTTTAGTGTTAGGTCAAATAGGGTTAGTAGATGTAATAATTTCTATAGTAATTATTATAATAACTAATTATGCATTAATTAAATATGGTATTAGAGTATACAAGGTTGGAATATTAAACTATTCAACTACAGGATTGTGGAAAAAAATATTTAAGTCATTAAGAAATAAAGAAGTTTCTTAATGACTTTTACTTTTTTGAATATAATTAAATGAGGGTAAAATTTGAACTTTTTTACGAAAAAGTATTGTAAAATTACAAAATTTAAGATATACTTATATAGTCATGTATTTGATGGGCTTGTAGCTCAGCTGGTTAGAGCGCACGCCTGATAAGCGTGAGGTCGATGGTTCAAGTCCATTCAGGCCCACCATCTTATAATATGGCCGGTTGGTGAAGCGGCTTAACACACATGCCTTTCACGCATGCACTCACGGGTCCGAATCCCGTACCGGTCACCATTTATTGTATATTAACCTTTTTATAAAGGTTTTTTATTATTTTATAAAAGTACTTGAATATTTATATTTTCAATAGTATAATTTAATTATTAGTATTGCCCCATGGCCAAGCGGTAAGGCGGTGGACTCTGACTCCATAATGCGTAGGTTCGAATCCTACTGGGGCAACCAAATGCTGAAATAGCGCAGTTGGTAGAGCAACTCATTCGTAATGAGTAGGTCGTAGGTTCAAGTCCTATTTTCAGCACCATTATAATAACAAACTCGGACTTTTTAAATTATTAGATAAGTTCGAGTTTTAATACAATAATTTATGATAAAATTATTTTAGTAATTAAGGGGGGAAAATATGAATACAGAAATAATAAAATCAGAAATTAATGTTAATAATAAAATTAATATTATGCGAATAGGAAATAAAGAATATATTTCTCTTACAGATTTGGCTAGATATGCTAACCCTGAGGAACCAAAAATTCCTATTCAAACATGGATGCGTAATAAAGATGTTATAGCTTATTTAGGATTGTGGGAAAAATTAAATAATGAAAATTTCAAAGGTGTCGAATTTACGACCTTTGAATCTTTAGCAGGTAAAAATAGCTTTTATATGTCTCCACAAAAATGGATTAAGGAAACCAATGCAATCGGAATAATATCTAAATCAGGTAATAATGGCGGTACTTATGCTTGTAATGATATAGCTTTAGAATTTGCAAGTTGGCTATCTCCAGAATTTAAATTGTATGTTATACAAGAATTTGAAAGATTAAAAAAGAATGAAGCATATCAATATAAAGTTGATTGGACAGCTAGTAGAATGCTTGCTAAATCTAATTATCATATTCATACTGATTCAATTAAAGAAAATATTATTCCTAAATTAACTGAAAAGCAAAAACAATATGTATATGCTGAAGAAGCTGATGTATTAAATGTTGCTTTGTTTGGTATGACTGCGAAAGAATGGAGAGAGAAAAATCCTAATCTCGAAGGAAATATTCGAGATTACACGAATTTGAAACATTTACTCATTTTATGTAATTTAGAAAATACAAATGCGGAACTTATTAATGATGGTTTACCACAAAAAGAAAGATTAGTAAAACTTAATAATTCAGCTATTAGGCAAATGAAAATTTTAGAAAACGATAAATCTATAAAAGAATTAGAAGATTTAAATAAAAAATTAATAAGTACTAAATAGTTATGACAATTTAGGAAACACATTTATATATCGACAAACAATAATCAAATATAAGTAACAAATTTTTTAGGTAAATATATATTTTATCCAAGTATATGATAAAATTATTTTAGTAATTAAGGGGGAAAATATGGATAAAGAGTTAATTAAAACAGAAATAAATGTTAATAACAATAAAATAGGTATTTTAAGAATCGGTGACACCGACTATATATCATTAACTGATTTAGCAAAATATTCCAATCCTGAAAATCCTGCTAATGTTATAATACATTGGATGAGCAATAAAGGAACATTTGATTATATAGGATTATGGGAACAATTAAATAATGAAAATTTTAATTTCACGGAATTCCGTGAAATTAAAAATAATGAAGTTGGATATTCATCATTTACTTTAAGTCCTAAAAGATGGATTGATAAGACAAATGCCATAGGAATATATTCTAAGGGTGGGAAATATAGCATAGGAACATTTGCTCATCCTGATATAGCATTTGAATTTGCTAGTTGGTTAAGTCCTACTTTTAAATTATATTTGATTAAAGAATTTGAAAGATTAAAAAAGAATGAGGCATATCAAGAAAAAATTGAATGGCATGCTAATAGAGTTTTATCTAGAACAAATTATTTAGTCCATACGGATGCCATAAAAAATTATATTGTACCATTATTAACTGAAAAACAAAAACAATATGTGTATGCTGAAGAAGCTGATGTATTAAATGTTGCTTTATTTGGTATGACTGCGAAAGAATGGAGAAAAATTAATCCAAAATTGGCTAAAGATGGAAATATTAGAGATTACACTGATTTAGTACATTTAGTCATATTAAACAATTTAGAAAACTCTAATGCTGAATTTATTAAGTTAGGATTATCACAAAAAGAAAGATTAATAAGACTTAATGATTCCGCTAGAAATCAAATGGAAATCTTAAAAAATAATAATGGAATAAAAGAATTGGAAAACATTGATAAATACTTAATTGAAACTAAATGAATATTTGTCAAATTAGGGAACACGCTTCTATATCGACAAACAATAATAAAATATAAGATGTGAAATAAAAAAGTAAATTCCAGTTTCAAAAAATGTAAAAGGAATGTAAGAGAAACCTCTATTTTAAAGAGGTTTTTGTATTGTAAATGTCAATATATTTTTGGACAAAAATGGCAATTTCAAAGTTGGACACTTTTAGGATAGAATTCTATCCTTTTTGGTTGCCATCAAGTTGTTCAATTTTATCTTTTATTCTGTAAGAATTACCTGTTATATTTATTACATGGGAATGATGTAATAATCTATCTAATATGGCATTGGCAAGTGTATTATCACTAAAGACTTCTCCCCATTTACTAAATACCATATTTGTTGTTATTATTGTTGAATGCTTTTCATATCTTTTAGCTATCAGTTGGAATAGTAAATTTGCTCCTTGTTTATCAACTGGTAAATATCCTATCTCATCTATAATCAATAACTGATATCTACAAAAATGTTTTATTCTTGCTTCTAGTTTATTTTCAAAATGTGCCTTATTTAGTTGAGTTATTAAATCATGGCAAGATATAAAATACACTGAATACCTTTTCTTTGCTGCTGTTATTCCTATTGAGATTGCCAAGTGAGTTTTCCCAACTCCACTTGATCCTACAAACAATATGTTTTCATGTTTCTCTAAAAATCTTAATGTATTTAAATCTTCTATTTCTTCTTTATTTATTGATGGTTGATAATCAAAATCAAAATCTGACAGTTCTTTTTCATATGGAAATGCTGATACTGTCACTTGTATTTTTGATGCTCTTTCATCTCGATATTCTATTTCTTTATTTGTAAGCTCTAATAGAGCTTTTTGAAATGGTATTTTCTTTTTTACTATCTCATCTATATAATTTGGTAAATAACTTCTAAATTTTTCTAGTTTTAATAATTCTAAATTGTTTAATAATTTACTATATTCATTCATCTATAATCACTCCTAATATTTTATCTTTCTTTTTTAGTTCTATTATTTCTTGTATTTCTTCTTCTGTTTTATTTTTATATGCTTCACTTTTCATTATTTCTTTTAAATCACTTTCATGATAATTTAAATACTTATCGCTTATTTCATATTGGCAAATAAAATCTGTAATGTTATAATATATATTGATTCTGGAATCAATCTCTGATATGGTTACTTGTTTTCCTATCAGATATGTTGGAACTGAGTATTTTTTACCTTTATACGTTATCATGGATTCTTTTGATACTTTATATGTTTTTTCAGGCTCATAATAGTTTATCAATCTATCCCATAACGGTAATGAGTTTAAATACTCTTTTTCTTTTTCATGAACTTTACTTGGAATTATCCCAACTCCTTGTACAACTTCGTTATTAATATCTTCCATTATTTCTTTTACTATTTTATTTAATTCTTCCCAAGTTTCAAATTCTTCATTATATGGTCTTAGTCTTTCCATTATTCTAGCTAATGTTTCTACTTTTCCTTTTGTTTCAGGCCGATATCCTATACAAGCAAGTGGGGTAAATCCTGCATCATTACTAAATTCTTTAAATCTTTTATTAAATACAACTTCAGTCGTTGTTGTCCTTGCTTTATCAACTACTGTTCTCATATTATCAAATAATATTTCTCTAGGACAACCATTAAAATATCCAAAACCCTCAACTAAACATTTAAATAAAGTATTTTGATTTCTATCATTTGTTAATTCAATATATTTATATCTTGAATAACCAAGTATCAT
>CANRAQ010000004.1 GCA_947628725.1 uncultured Bacilli bacterium
CCATATCGGAAGTGGTAGGATGAAAAAAGTATTAGTAGGTATGAGTGGTGGAGTAGATAGTAGTGTAAGCGCCATAGTGTTAAAAAATATGGGTTATGATGTAACTGGTATTACTATGAATCTATGGGAAAAAGATAATGAATATGAAGATATTTCTTCTAACATGGACACTAAAAGAGTATGTAAATTTTTAGATATTCCACATTATACTATAGATTTTAAAGATCAATTTAAAAATTGTGTAATAAAAAATTTTATTGATGAATATTCAAATTGTAGAACACCTAATCCATGTATAATGTGTAATAAATATCTTAAGTTTGGCGCAATGTACAATAAAGCAAAAGAACTAGGAATAGATTATATTGCAACAGGGCATTACGCTAAAATTGAATATAGTGATAAATATAAAAGATATGTATTAAAAAAAGCAAAAAATTTAAATAAGGATCAAAGTTATGTACTTTATAATATACCGTTAGAACTTTTACCACATATAGTATTTCCACTTAGTGATTTTGATTCTAAAGATGATATAAGACGTATTGCATTAGAAAATAATTTATCTATTGCAAATAAACCTGATAGCCAAGATATATGTTTTATACCAGATGGTGACTATAAAAAATTTTTAGAGAAAAATAGTTCATTAAAAGAGACTAGTGGTAATATTATTTATAATGGGGAAGTTATAGGAAAACATAGTGGATTATATAAATATACGATAGGTCAAAGAAAAGGGTTAGGTATATCACATGAAACTCCATTATATGTTATAGGATTTAATAAAAATAAAAATGAACTTATAGTAGGAGAAGAAAAAGATTTATATATTAAAGATTTTAAAGTTAAAAACTATAATTTACTTCTTTTCGATGATATAAAAAATCCTATAGAAGTAAATGTAAAGACTCGTTATAAAAGTAAAGAATATCCTGCTACTATCAAAATGATAGATGGATATATAAATGTAGAATTTAAAGAACCTCAAAAAGGTGTTACTAGTGGGCAGTCAGCAGTATTTTATATAGATGATATAGTTGTAGGTGGAGGTATAATAGTTTAAAAATAAGGTATTTACAAATATCAAAATATGTGTTATTATTATAGGGCTATATAAATTTTATATATAGTTTTTGTGGGAGCTAATGAAAGTTATTTTAACTTATAAGCGGAGCATTTGGACCACAACGAAAAGCGAAAATTTATAGGAGGTGTTTTTCGTGGCACAGGTAGTTAAAGAAATTAAATTACAAATTCCAGCAGGAAAAGCTACACCAGCTCCACCAGTAGGAACTGTTTTAGGACCAGCAGGAATTAATTTACAAGAATTTTGTACAAAATATAATGATGCAACTAAAGATAAAATGGGTGACATTTTACCAGTTGTAATTACTGTTTATGAAGATAGAACATTTGATTTTGTAATTAAAACTCCACCAACAGCATTCTTAATTAAGAAAATATGTGGTGTTAAGAAAGGTTCTAGCAAAGGTTCTAAGGAAGTTGCAGGTAGTATGAGTCAAGCACAACTTAGACAAATTGCTGAAATTAAATTACCAGATTTAAATTGTTATGACATAGAACAAGCCATGAAGATTGTTGCAGGTACTGCAAAAAACATGGGTGTTAAAGTAGAAGAAAATTAATATAATATATTGATTAAGTGAATTCCGCTTTTCATTTATAAATCAATAATAATTAAAATAGGAGGTTAGTATGAAAAGAGGAAAGAAATATTTACAAGCTGCAAGTAAAATAGAAAAAGGTAAACTATATACATGTGAAGAAGCCGTTAAATTATTAAAAGAAACTAAAGTAGCTAATTTTGATGAATCTGTAGAATTAGTACTTAGACTTAACTTAGATACTAAAAAAGCAGATCAACAATTAAGAGGCGCTACTGTTCTTCCAAATGGAATTGGAAAAACTAAAAAAGTTTTAGTTATTGCTCGTGGTGCTAAAGCAACAGAAGCAAAAGATGCAGGAGCAGATTTTGTTGGTGATATGGATATGATAGACAAGATTGCTAATGAAAACTGGTTCGATTTTGATGTTATGATTGCTACACCAGATATGATGCCTGCTTTAGGTAAAATTGGTCGTGTTTTAGGACCTCGTGGTTTAATGCCAAATCCAAAAACAGGAACAGTTACTATGGATGTTGCTAAAGCAATTAGCGATGTTAAAAAAGGTAGAATCGAATATAGAACAGATTCATTTGGAAATGTTGCTGTTATAGTAGGTAAAATTTCTTTTGATGAAAAGAAATTAGTAGAAAATATTAATTCTTTTGTATCACTTATAAACAAGTCTAGACCAAGTGTAGTTAAAGGAAAATATATATTAAATATATCAGTTTCAACTACTATGGGTCCTGGCATTAAAGTAGATGCAGCAAGTTTTGAAATTTAATTATTTACAAATAAAAATAAATGTGTTATAATAACACCAGTTGGAAAGATAGTACCGTAGACAGTAGGGGAGAAATCTTAATAAGCCTACCGAGGACTTAAAAACATGTAAGTCAATGTCTCTGCGGTTTGTAGGGACATTTTTTATTCGGTATTACACAGATTAGGAGGTGTAGTATGGCAAATCCAAAAATACTAGAACGCAAACAAGCAATAATCGATGAAATTACTAATAATGTAAAAGAATCAAGTTCATTTATATTTTTAGATAACAACGGTTTAACTGTTTCTGAAACAATGGAACTTAGAAGAAAATTAAAAGAATCTGGTTCAGAACTTAAAATATATAAGAATACTTTAGTAGCACGTGCATTAAAGGATCTTAATATAGACGTTGAATCAGAACTTAATGGTCCAAAGGTAGTTGCATTCGGTAAAGATATTATCGAACCTATTAAGGCTGTTACTGAATTTTCAAAAGATCATGATAAATTAGTAATGAAAATTGGTATTGTAGATGGAAAAGTTACTGAAGTTGATGAACTTAAGAAACTTGCAACTATACCATCAAGAGATGGATTACTTACTATGTTCGCAAGTGGACTTCTTGCAATTCCAAGAGATTTTGCAATTTGCTTAGATTTACATAGTAAAAATTTAGAAAGTTAAAAAAATAATATATTAAAGGAGGAGAAAATTATGGCAAAATTAAGCGCAAAAGAAATTATAGATTCTCTAAAAGAAATGACACTTTTAGAAATCAAAGAAGTAGTAGATTTAATGAAGGAGGAATTTGGTGTAGATCCAACTGCTGTAGCAGTTGCTGCACAACCAGCTGGTGAAGCAGTTAGTGAAGGACCAAGTACAGTTGATGTAGTACTTGCTAGTGCTGGACCTAACAAAATAGCTGTTATCAAAGTAATTAAAGAAATTACTGGTTTAGGACTTGGTGAATCTAAAGCTATCGCTGATAATGGTGGAGTTGTTAAAGAAAAAGTTGCTGCTAGTGAAGCAGAAGAACTTAAAGCTAAATTTGAAGAAGCTGGCGCTACTATCGAATTAAAATAATTACTTAAAATTATCTAGGCCTGTACTAAAATTATAGTATGGGCTTTAACTGTTTTAAAAAGTGGGTGTAATTTATGAATAAAAAAGTATTTTTTATAGTAGCATCGGTAATAATACTTAGTCTTATTATATATAAAATCATATTAAATACTATTGGGGATGCAGTAGATGATGCTAATAAAAGGGGAATAGAAGAATACGTAAGTGCAATTAGACTTGCGTATGCTAATAGTATTCTTCATGATAATAATATAAATGATATAGACAGCATTGATATTAAAATAACAACTAAAGTAGAATGTGAAGAAAAAAGTATTACGAAAGATGGAACTATAGAATTACATGGATGTAGAGTAGAAGATTCTAAGACAAAATATGGATATGTAAATAGTAAAGTAGTAAAGGAATAAAATGAATTATTATTTTGATAGAGAAACTAATGTAAAAAGTAACGAAGTAACTACTAGAGCAGAAATAGATGGTAAACTTTATACTTTTAAAACAGACAATAATGTATTTTCTAAAAGAGGATTAGATTTTGGTACTAGAACTTTATTAGAAAGTATAGATGTAAAATCCATAAGTGGTGATGTGTTAGATTTTGGATGTGGATATGGACCTATTGGAATATATATATCCTCAAATACATCTTCAAATGTAGATATGATAGATATAAATAAAAGAGCTTTGAATCTAGCAAGAGAAAATTCTAAAATAAATAAAGTAGATGTTAATATATTTGAAAGCAATATTTACAGTGAAGTAAATAAAAAATATGATTATATAATAACTAATCCACCTATTAGAGTAGGTAAAAAGATATTATATGAAATATTAGAAGGCGCTAAAAATTATTTAAAACATAATGGACATTTAATATTTGTTATAAATAAGGATCAGGGTGCTAAAAGTACTATAAAATATTTAGAAAATATATACGAAGTTCAAGTAATCGAAAAAAATAAAGGTTTTTATGTTATAGATTGTAAAAATGATTGACTTATTGATTGAAATCATGTAAAATTATATATTGGCGGCATATATTATTCTGCTTAATATGTGTTTACTAAAAATTTAGTTTATGGGGTGAAAGAGTGGCTTATACAGTTAAAAAATTCGGTGATTACCGTGAGAGAAGAAGTTATGCAAAAACTAAAAATGCAATTGAATTAAACAACTTATTAGAGATTCAAAAGAAGTCATACGATTGGTTTATGACTGAAGGTATTAAAGAAGTATTTGATGATATTTTCCCAGTAGAGAGTTTTACTGGAAATTTGACTCTAGAATTTGGAGATTATTCTTTTGAAGAGCCAAGATACTCAATTAAAGGTTGCAAAGATAGATATGCAACTTATGCTGCACCATTAAAAGTGCAAGCTAGACTTTATAACCAAGAAACAGGAGAAGTTAAGGAACAAGATATTTACTTAGGTGATATGCCTATAATGACTGATAGTGGTACATTTATAATCAATGGAGCAGAACGTGTTATAGTATCACAATTAGTTCGTTCACCAAGCGTATATTTTTCACGCGAAGTAGATAAGAAAAACGGGAAACATATTATAACTTCACAAATTATTCCAACTAGAGGTACATGGCTAGAATATGAAACAGATGCTAAAGATGTAATTTATTGCCGTATCGATAGAACTCGTAAAGTGCCTGTAACTACACTTTTAAGGGCTCTTGGACTTTCAAGTGACCTAGATATAGTAGATTTATTCGGTGAAGATGAATATATTATGCGTACTATAGAAAAGGATGCTAATAAAAATACCGATGAGGCTTTAATAGATATACATTCTAAATTAAGACCAGGTGAACCTAGTACCCTAGATAGTGCTAAAAACCAATTAATATCTAGATTTTTTGATGCATTTAGATACGATTTAGCAAAAGTAGGACGTTATAAATTTAATAAAAAATTAAATATAATTGATAGACTTTATGATTGTGTACTTGCAGAAGATATTAAAGTTGATGGGAAAACTATAGTTAGTGAAGGTACTCTTATAACTAAAGAAGTATTAGAAACTTTAAAACCTATAATGGAAGATGGTTATGGTGTTAAGGAAGTTTTAATCAATGAAGAATTAGATACTTATAATAAAGTACAAATTGTTAAAGTATATTCTAAAAAAGATCCTAAAAAAGTTGTAAGAATTATAGGTAATGATCAAAGCATTACTGAAAAAAGACTTACTATTTCTGATGTTTATGCGTCAGTATCTTATTATTTAAATTTACATGATGGTATTGGTTCTTATGATGAAATAGACCATTTATCAAATCGTCGTGTAAGACAAGTAGGAGAACTTTTACAAAATCAATTTAGAGTTGGTGTATCTCGTATAGAAAGAGTAATAAGAGATAGGATGAGTACTCAAGAATTAGATGAAGTTACTCCAAAAACATTAATAAATATTAGACCACTTACTGCTGCTATCAAAGAATTCTTTGGAAGTAGCCAATTATCACAATTCATGGATCAAACAAATCCAGTTGCAGAGTTAGCAAATAAGCGTCGTTTATCAAGTTTAGGACCTGGTGGTTTATCAAGAGATAGAGCTGGAATGGAAGTACGTGATGTTAACCCATCACACTATGGTAGACTTTGTCCAATTGAATCTCCAGAAGGACCAAATATAGGACTTATAACAGCTCTTGCTAGTTATGCCAAAGTAAATGATTATGGATTTATTATGACTCCATATAGAAAAGTTATAGATGGTCATTTAACTGATGAAATTAGATATATGACTGCTGATGAAGAACTTGAATATCATATTTCTCAAGCTACAGTTAAATTAGATGATAAAGATAATTTTGTTGATAAAGTAGTTCCTGTACGTTATCGTGGTGAAAATATCATGATAAATAGTAAGGATGTAGATTACATAGACGTATCAAGTCAACAAGTTGTATCTATTACTACTGCAGGAATACCATTCTTGGAACATGATGATGGTAAGCGTGCACTTATGGGTGCAAACATGCAAAGACAAGCCATACCATTAATTAGTTGTGAAGCACCAATTGTTGGAACAGGAATCGAAGCAATAAGCGCTAGAGATAGTGGTGCCGTTGTAATTGCTAAGGCCGATGGTGTTGTAGATTATGTAGATTCAGAAAAGATAATAGTTAAAACAAAAGGTGGAATGGATACTTATTATCTAAATGGATTTGAAAGAAGTAATGCTGGTACTTGTTACCATCAAAGACCTATCGTTAGAGTAAATGATAAAGTTAAAAAAGATCAAGTAATTGCAGATGGACCATCTACTGATTTAGGTGAGATGGCATTAGGTAAAAATGTTACCGTAGCATTTATGAATTTTAATGGTTATAACTACGAGGATGCAGTTATATTAAATGAAAGATTAGTTAGAGATGATGTTTATACATCTATACATATTCAAGATTATCAAATTGAATGTAGAGATACTAAATTAGGACCAGAAGAGTTTACTAGAGATATACCTAATGTTAGTGAAGAAAGTCGTAAAAATCTTGATGAAAACGGTTTAATTAGAATAGGTACTGAAGTACATGATGACGATATATTAGTAGGTAAAGTTACTCCAAAAGGAATGGCTGAACTTACTTCAGAAGAAAAATTATTACATGCCATATTCGGTGAAAAGACTCGTGAAGTTAGAGATACATCACTTCGTGTACCACATGGTGGTGATGGTATCGTTCATGATATTAAAATATTTACAAAAGATGATACAGATGAACTTCCAGCAGGTGTATCTAAAATAATTCGTGTTTATATCGCACAAAAACGTAAGATAACTGTTGGTGATAAGATGGCAGGACGTCATGGAAATAAAGGTGTTATTTCACTTGTATTACCAAGTGAAGATATGCCATATCTAAAAGATGGTACGCCTGTTGATATATTACTTAACCCACTTGGAGTTCCAAGTCGTATGAATATAGGTCAGATACTAGAAATGCACTTGGGAGCTGCTGCTAAGAAGTTAGGAATTCACGTTGCTACTCCAGTATTTAGTGGTGCAAATAGAGAAGAAATAATCGATGCATTAAAAGAAGCTGGAATAGATGAAGATGGAAAAACTGTACTTTATGATGGACGTACAGGAGAACCTTTTGATAATCGTATAAGTGTTGGTGTAATGTATATGATTAAATTACATCACATGGTTGATGATAAATTACATGCTCGTTCAACAGGACCATACAGTTTAGTTACTCAACAACCTTTAGGTGGTAAAGCACAATTTGGTGGACAGAGATTTGGAGAAATGGAAGTTTGGGCACTTTATGCTTATGGTGCTGCACACGTTCTTCAAGAGATGATGACAATAAAATCAGACGATGTAGTTGGTCGTGTTAAAGTATACGAAGCATTAGTAAAGGGAAATCCAATTCCAAAACCAGGAATACCTGAAAGTTTCAGAGTTCTTATAAAAGAATTCCAAGCATTAGGACTAGATATAACTGTACTTAATGAAATGGGTAATTTCGTAGAACTTAAAGATTTAGAAGAAGCAGATAAAGATGAAAGTCATCTTGATGATAAAAGTGAAGTTGAATCTAAACTATTAAATAAGGAATCAGAATCTGAAGAAGCATTTGAAGATTTTGAAGATGATTTAGATAACGAAGAATATGATGACGAACTTGAAGAATATGAAGATGAATTAGACGAAGAAGATGAACTAGATGATATAGATGAATTAGAAGGAGATGAGGAATAATGGATGTTAATAATTTTGAAGGATTAAAAATTTCTATAGCCTCACCTGAAAAAATTCGTTCATGGTCATATGGAGAAGTAAAAAAAGCAGAAACAATAAATTACCGTACTTTAAAACCTGAACGTGATGGACTATTTTGTGAAAAAATATTTGGTCCAACTAAAGATTTTGAATGTTCATGTGGAAAGTATAAAAGACTAAGATATAAAAATATAGTATGTGATAGATGTGGAGTTGAAGTTACTCGTTCTAAAGTTAGACGTGAACGTATGGGACACATAGAACTTGCAACTCCTGTATCTCATATTTGGTTTTTTAAAGGTGTACCATCTAGAATGGGCCTTGTACTTGATATGAGTCCAAGAGAATTAGAGGAAGTATTATATTTCGTTAGTTATGTAGTACTTGATCCAGGTGCTGCACCACTTGCAAAAAAACAGACTATAAGTGATAAAGAGTATCGTGCATACTACGAAAAATATGGAAATAGTTTTAGAGTAGGTATGGGTGCCGAAGCTATAAAAGAATTACTTGAAGAAGTAGATCTTGAAAAAGAGGTAAATGCACTAAAAGAAGAAATAGAATCTATCAAGGATTCTCAAAGTCAAAAAAGAGTACGTTTAGTAAAACGTCTAGATGTTTTAAATGCATTATTAGAATCAGGTAATCGTCCTGAATGGATGATCTTAACTGCACTTCCAGTTATACCACCAGAACTTAGACCAATGATTCAATTAGATGGTGGTAGATTTGCAACATCTGACTTAAATGATTTATATAGACGTGTTATAAACCGTAATAATCGTTTAAAGAAACTTATGGAATTAGGTGCGCCTTCTATAATAATTCAAAACGAAAAGCGTATGTTACAAGAAGCTGTGGATTCACTTTTTGATAATGGTAGACGTGGAAGAAATATAACTGGTGCAGGAAATAGACCACTTAAGTCTTTAGCAAGTATGTTAAAAGGAAAACAAGGACGTTTCCGTCAAAACTTACTTGGTAAACGTGTAGACTATTCAGGTCGTTCAGTTATCGTTGTTGGACCAAACTTAAAAATGTATGAATGTGGTATTCCTAAAGAAATGGCTTTAGAGTTGTTTAAACCACATGTAATAAATGGACTTGTACAAAAAGAAATTGCAAGTAATATTAAAGTTGCAAAGAGAATGATAGAAAATCAAGATCCTAGAGTATGGGACATAGTTGAAGAAAAAATAAAAGAACATCCTGTAATGTTAAACCGTGCACCTACACTTCATAGACTTGGTATACAAGCATTCGTTCCAAAACTAATTGAAGGTCGTTCAATTCGTTTACATCCACTTGTATGTGCTGCATTCAACGCAGACTTCGATGGAGACCAAATGGCTGTACATGTACCTATAACAGATGAAGCACAAGCTGAAGCTAGAATTCTTATGTTAGGTGCTAATAACATCTTAAAACCTTCAGATGGTAAACCAATAGTTACACCTGGACAGGATATGGTATTAGGAAATTACTATATAACTATTGAAAAAGCAGGCTTACCTGGTGAGGGAAGAGTATACAAAGACCCAAATGAAGTTTTAATGAGTTACGAAAGAAGAGAAATAACTTTACATACAAGAATAGCTCTTCCAGTAAAATCATTTAAACATAAGATATTCCCTGACAAATATATGGATAAGTATTTAATAACTACACCAGGAAAAATATTATTTAATGAAATATTCCCAGATACTTTCCAATATATAGCGGAAGGAACTAGTGAAAATATTGAAAAAGTAACTCCTAGCAAATACTTTATTAATAGGGGAGAAAACATAAAAGAAATAATAGAAAAAATGCCACTTACTGATGCATTTAATAAAAGTGTATTATCAAAATTAATTGCCCAAATATATAAGCGTTATCAAACTACAGAAACTTCTGCAATGCTTGATAAATTAAAAGATTTAGGATTTAAGTATTCTACACTTTCTGGTATCAGTATAGCAATAAGTGACATAAAAGAATCTAGGAAAAAACCTGAAATAATTGCTAATAGTCAAAGTTTAGTTGATCAAGTAAATAAACAATTTAAACGTGGTTTAATTACTGATGAAGAAAGATATCAAAAGATTGTATCAATTTGGACAGATACAAAAAGACAGATAACTGCTGAGTTAGAGTCTATGGTAAAACAAGATACAGATAATCCAATATGTATAATGATGACATCTAAAGCACGTGGTGATATGGGTTCATATACACAACTTGTAGGTATGAGAGGATTATTTGCTAAACCAAATGGACAATCAGAAGAAATCCCAGTTATATCATCATTTAGTGAAGGTATAACAGTTTCAGAATTCTTCTTATCTACACATGGTACTCGTAAGGGTGCGGTAGATACAGCATTAAAAACTGCAGATGCTGGATATTTAACTCGTCGTTTAGTAGATGTATCTCAGGATATAATAGTTAGAGAAGATGACTGTGGAACTGAAGCTGGAACTATAGTTGAAGCATTTATAAACGATGCTGATGGTACAGTTATCGAGTCATTATATGACCGTATATTAGGTAGATATACAAACAAAAAGATATTACATCCTGAAACAAAAGAAGTTATATGTGAAAGAAATACTTACATAACAGAACAACTTGCAGATAAAATAATTGCTGCAGGAATAACAAAAGTACCTATAAGAACAGTTTTAACTTGTAAAACTGAACATGGTGTTTGTAGAAAATGTTATGGACGTAATCTTGCTACAGGTCAAATTGTTGAAGAGGGTGAAGCTGTAGGTATAATGGCTGCTCAATCAATTGGTGAGCCAGGTACACAGTTAACCATGAGAACATTCAACACAGGTGGTGTAGCTGGAGACGATATAACTCAAGGTTTACCTCGTGTACAAGAGTTATTTGAAGCTCGTAATCCAAAAGGTAAAGCAACAATAGCTGAAATAAATGGTGTTATAACTAAGATAGAAGAAGAAAATGAAAAATATATTATATATATTAAAAATGATGTAGAAACTCGTAAACACATTACAAACTACAGTGTAAAACTTGCAGTAGTTGAAGGTCAAGAAGTAAAGGCAGGTCAAAAATTAACATATGGTGCTATTAGTCCAAAAGAATTACTAGTAGTTACAGACCCAATTTCTACACAACAATATATTCTATCTGAAACTCAAAAAGTTTATAGAAGCCAAGGTGTTGATATTTCAGATAAACACGTTGAAATTATTGCTAAACGTATGATTTCAAAGATAAAAATTATTAATTCAGGAGATTCTTATTTCTTACCTGGAACAATGGTAAATATAAATAAATTTACTGATGTAAATAAGGAATTAATATTAAATGGTAAAATACCTGCAGTAGGTAGACCAGTATTACTTGGTATAACAAAGGCATCCTTAGAAACAGATTCATTCTTATCTGCTGCATCATTCCAAGAAACTACACGTATCTTAACTGATGCTGCAATTCATGGAAAAGTAGATAGACTTGAAGGATTAAAAGAAAATGTTATACTTGGTAAATTAATTCCAGCAGGAACAGGTGCAAAGAAATATAAAAAGGTTGATTATAAATTAGAACTTGAGGGAATGAACGAAGAACCTCTAGAAGCCTTAGAACAAGAATTATTAGACTAATAAAAGCATGATTTTATTCATGCTTTTTCGTTATTAAACTTTATTCCTTGATATGAATTTCTTCTTTTCATTTCTTTATCTATATCATTTATTATAGTAGTTTTCTTTATTAACCAATTAGGTTCAATTAAATCTGATACTTTAGGATCGCCTGTAATTCTATGAACGACTATATCTTCTCTCAAATATTCTAATTGGTCACATACTATATTTATATATTCATCTCTAGATAATGTTTTAAAGTGTTCCTTATTATAAAATTCTTCTAATTTTGTATTTTTAAGTATTGATAACATATGTATTTTTATACCTTGAATATCTAAATTACTTATATATTTTACTGTATCTATCATCATTTCTTTAGTTTCATAGGGTAGTCCATTTATAATATGAACAACTACATTTATATTCCTTTTTCTTAACTTTTTAACCATATCTGTAAAACATTTTAAACTGTGACATCTATTTATTAGTATTGATGTCTTTTCATGTATAGTTTGTAGTCCAAGTTCTATAGTTAAATAAGTTCTTTTAGATAGTTCTTCTAAATAATCTAAACATTCATCACTAATAGCGTCAGGTCTAGTTGCGATATTTAAACCAACGACATTATCTAATTTTAGTATAGTTTCATATTTTTCTTTTAAAGTATCTATATCGGCATATGTATTAGTATTAGCTTGGAAATATCCTATATATTTAGCGTTTTCCCATTTTTTTAACATTATTTCCTTTACATCATTAAATTGTGTAACTAAATCTTTATTTAAATCTCCCGCATACTCACCACTACCAAGTTTAGAACAGTATATGCATCCTCCTTTACCGACCTTACCATCCTTATTTGGACATGTAAAACCAGCATTTAGACTAACTTTAAATACTTTAGAATTAAATTTATGTTTATAAAAATAATCTAATGTATAATATCTTTTATTAGAATCACTATATTTAAACATCAAATCACCATTAAGTATTATATATTAAAAAATAAAATAAAACAATTTTTTGTTAGGAAATTTTCGCTTGATAATCACACAATTTTTTGTTCGATTTGCAATTTAAAAAATATGTGATATAATACTATCGTTTTATGAAAGAGGGGGATTTTATGAAAGATTTTGAAGAAGAAATAAAGAAAGTAGTTTTAGCGGGTGTTGAAATATACCCAACAATAAGAAATTGTAAAACAACTATAGGTGATTATGAATTAACTCCAACAGATAAAAAATATTTATCTTTACTTTTTGGTATTTTAACCACTAATAATGAAATAAGTAAAGAATTAAGAGGAGAAGAAGTAGATCGTGAATTCGATTTAAACGATTTAGAACGTGTTAAAACATGTTCAAAAATATATACTGAAAATAATTTTAGTGTTATTTTTAGGGGCGTAGATTTTGAAAGCATTAAGGAGTATTATATATTCTTATGTGCCTATACTTCAGTAAATGAATACCTTAAATTTTCAGGTAAGGAAAACGAATTTAAAAAAATAAAATAAATAAAATATAATAGGTGATAATATGCCTATTATAGGAATAGTAACTAAAGACTATGTAAGTGAAGAAAATCATGATATAAGTATTGTTTATAAAGATATTGAAAAGTCAATTATTAAAAACAACGGAATACCAATAGGTATAACACTTAATTATGATTATAAAAGAATTATTGATATATGTGATGGTATAATATTTCAAGGTGGGGATGAGTTTTTAAAGTATGATTTTGATGCTTTAAAATATGTTTATGAAACAAATAAACCCACGCTTGGAATATGTCTAGGTATGCAACTGATGGGGATATTTTTTGGTGGAACTATGATTGATGTATCAAATCATAAGAGTGTATCAAAATATTCACATAAAGTTAAAATAAACAGAAATTCATTATTATATAAAATATTTAATAGTGATTATATAGATGTGAATAGTCGTCATAATTCAGTAATATTAGATACTGATTTAAATATATCTGCTATAAGCCTAGATGGCTATATAGAAGCTATAGAAGATGACAATAAAAAATTTTTTATCGGAGTTCAGTGGCATCCAGAAAATATGACTGAATATGATGATATTCAAAATAGATTGTTTAAGTATTTTGTAGATGTTTGTAGGTAGTTAGAGGTATTTTATGGAAATGATAGGGTATAAAGGTTTTGAAAAGGGATTAATTGGCTATGATGGAATGAAATTTGAATTAGGAAAAATATATGTATGTGATGGAATAATAAAATTCAAAGATAATGGATTTCACTTATGTAAAAATATGGAAGATGTATTTAAATACTATACTAATTTTGATGATGAAATATCTGTATGCCTAGTAAAAGGTAGTGGCGAGTTTGATAAAGGTGAAGATAATTACTATGGTTATTATGACATGTATGCATTTGAAAAACTTGAAATATTAAAAGAACTTACCGAAGAAGAGATTATAAAATATGCTTTAGATTTATATAGAGTCAATCATGATGAATTTAGAATTAAAAGATTTTTATCTACATATAAATTAAAGAAAGAATATATTAGTTTATTTGAAGAATTATGTAAAAATGAGATGGATGTTTTAAAGGCAATAGATTATTATCAAAAAGGTAAGACAAATGTATATAAAAAAAATAAATAGGAGGATTTATGGACAAAGGTTTATTAAAATTAAATGAATTATGTGGAAAATTAATGACTATAGAAGATGAAAGTATAAAAATTAGATATGAGATAAATAACTTAAATCAAACTAAGAAGGTTAACGAAAATCATAAAAATATTCATAAAAATACTATAAAAGATTTATCTTATAAGAAAAATAAAATATATGATGCAAGAAAAAAATTAAAGAAGTCAAAATTATCGATTTTATTTTATTATATTTGCCTTATCTTATCTATAATAAATCTTGCTATAAATATGTTTAATAGTTTAGGTGCATTATCTGCTTTAATACCTGCGTGCTTTGTAGTGGCATCTTCAGGTGCACTTGTATTATCATATACAAATTATTTTTCAATTAAAAAAGATTGTGATGAATCAAAATTATTACATATAGAAAAATTAGTTAAAGATAATGAAAATAAGTTAAAATTACTAGATGCAAAACAAAATAATATAGATAAAAAAATAACTGAATTAACATCTTTATATGGTGAATTATTTACTCAAGGTAATAATATAATAGAACAAATAAATAAATTGAGAAATGTAAGAAGTGAAGTAATGCAAAGATATATTGAAAATACAAAAAATGTATCTCAAAATCCAAAAGTAAAAAAGAAAAGTATTAAATAATTATTATTTGATATTTTTTTTACACATATTATATAAACGTAAGGAGAATTTATGGATAAAGTTATAAACATTATAATTAATTTAAAAGCTGAAATAAAATATTTAATAGATAAAATAAATAATAATAAACTTAAAATAGTGTCATTAAGACAAGGATTATACGGAGATTCTAAATATATAAGTAAAGATGATATATTAGATCAAATAAAAATAGCTATTATAGAAAATAGTCAATTAGAAAAATTAAAAACAAATAAAGAAAATGAACTTCAAATACTTATAGATTTTAGAAATAATGTAATAGAACAATATATAGAAAACAACAATAATTTAAAAATTGAAATAGAAAATGAAGTAAATAAAGAATATGATAAAGTTAAAATAAAAAATTTTAAAAAATAGAACTTGTTTTTTGATTAGTTGGACGAGTTTTTATTTTGTTATTTTAAAAATGGTGATATAATATTTTCTAGGTGGTTTTTATGGATAAAATTATAATAAAAGGAGCAAGAGAAAATAACCTAAAAAATGTTAATTTAGAGTTACCAAAAAACAAATTAATAGTAATGACAGGTGTATCAGGAAGTGGAAAAAGTAGTTTAGCATTTGATACTATATATGCTGAAGGTCAAAGAAGATATGTTGAAAGTTTAAGCGCATATGCTAGACAATTTTTAGGTGGTACTGAAAAACCAGATGTAGATAGTATTGAAGGACTTAGCCCAAGTATAAGTATAGATCAAAAAACAACTAATAATAATCCAAGAAGTACCGTTGGTACTGTTACTGAAATATACGATTATTTGCGTCTTTTATATGCAAGAATAGGTGTACCATATTGTCCAAATCATAATAAACCTATATCTAGTCAAAGTATTGAGGAAATGACTAATCAAGTATTAGATTTAGATGAAGGTACTAAAATAAGAGTATTATCTCCAGTAGTTCATGGAGAAAAGGGTACTCAAAAAGATTTACTTGATGACCTAAAAAAAGATGGTTATTCTAGAGTTAGAATAGATGGAAATGAATATGATTTATCTGAACAAATAAACCTAGAAAAAAATAAGAAACATAATATAGATGTAGTAATAGATAGACTTATAATAAAACAAGATATTAGAAGTAGATTAAGTGAAGCTATAGAATTATGTTGCAAATTATCAAAGGGAAAATGTGTAATAGATGTAATTGGTTCAGATGAGATAGTTATGAGTGAAAAATATGCATGTCCAGATTGTGATTTTTCACTTCCAGAATTAGAACCAAGACTATTTAGTTTTAACGCACCATATGGAGCATGTCCAGATTGTAATGGTTTAGGATTTAAACAAAAAATAGATATAGATTTATTGATACCAGATAAAAATAAAAGTATTATGGATGGAGCAATAGTCGCATTTAATATGGAAGCATCTATATCATATACACAAATAATAACACTTGCTAAAAACTATAATATAGACTTAAATAAACCTGTAAAAGATTTAAAGAAAAGTGAACTTGATTTAATTTTATATGGATCAGATAAACCTATTGAATTTAATTATGTTTCAAATAATGGTAATACAAGAACATCTACAGATTATTTTGAAGGTATTATTAATAATTTAGAGCGTAGATATATAGAAACAAAAAGTGGATGGATTAGAGATTGGATAGATAAGTTTATGATGGAACTTCCTTGTACAACTTGTCATGGCGCACGACTAAATAGTTCTGTATTATCAGTTAAAATCAACAAAAAAAATATATATGAAATGACTGAATTATCAATAGGGGATTTATATGAATTTTTAAATAACCTAAAATTAAATAAAGAACAAACAAAAATAGCAGAATTAATATTAAAAGAAATAAAAGATAGACTTAGATTTTTAATAAATGTTGGTCTTAGTTATTTAACATTAAATAGAATGGCAGGAACATTATCAGGTGGTGAAGCAGGTAGAATTAGACTTGCAACACAAATAGGATCTAGGTTAACAGGAGTTTTATATGTATTAGATGAACCAAGTATTGGGTTACATCAAAGAGATAATGAAAGACTTATAAACTCACTATTAGAGATGAGAGATTTAGGAAATACACTTGTAGTAGTAGAACATGATACAGATACTATGCTTGCTGCAGACTATTTAGTAGATGTTGGCCCTTTAGCAGGAATTCATGGTGGTGAAATTGTAGCTAGTGGTACACCACAAGAAGTTATGAATAATGAAAATAGTTTAACAGGAAAATATTTAAGTGGAAAACTTAAAATAGAAGTTCCTAAAAAAAGAAGAAAAGGTAATGGAAAATATATAGAAATAAAAGGTGCAGAAGAAAATAATTTAAAGAAAATTAATGTAAAATTTCCACTTGGGAAATTTATATGTGTAACAGGAGTTTCAGGTAGTGGAAAAAGTAGTTTAGTAAATGAAATATTATATAAGTTAGTAGCTAGTAATTTATATAAAAGTAAATTAAAACCAGGTAAACATAAAAAAATATTAGGACTTGAAAACATAGATAAAGTAGTTGATATTTCACAAGCACCAATAGGTAGAACACCTCGTAGTAATCCAGCAACTTATGTAGGAGTATTTGACGATATAAGAGATGTATTTGCTGAAACAAAAGAGGCAAAAATTAGAGGTTATGATAAAGGAAGATTCTCATTTAATGTCAAAGGTGGAAGATGTGAGGCCTGCTGGGGTGATGGTGTTAAAAAAATAGAAATGCATTTTCTTCCTGATGTATATGTCCCATGTGAAGTATGCCATGGAACAAGATATAATAGAGAAACTTTACAAATAAAATATAAAGGTAAAAGTATATATGATGTTTTAGAAATGAATGTAGAAGAAGCTTTAGAATTTTTTAAAAATATTCCAAAAGTAAGAGATAAATTACAAGTCATGATGGATGTTGGATTATCATATATAAAACTTGGACAAAGCGCACCAACTCTTTCAGGTGGTGAAGCAGGCCGTGTAAAACTTGCTAAAGAATTACAAAAAAAGCCTACAGGTAAAACTTTATTCATATTAGATGAACCTACTACAGGTTTACATACACATGATATAAATAAACTACTTGACATTTTGAATAGAATAGTTGATAATGGAGATACAGTAATAGTAATAGAACACAACCTAGATGTTATAAAAGTAGCAGATTATATAATTGATTTAGGACCTGAAGGTGGTAGCGGTGGTGGAACTGTAGTTGCAACAGGAACACCAGAAGAAATTTCTAAAATAAGTGAATCACATACAGGAAGATTTTTGAAGGGAATGTTAAAATGAAAGTAAGTTATGATTATACAGAAAAAGATTTAAAGAAATTTTTAATAAAATCAAGATTAGTAAATAATATTGTATTATTTATAATATGTTTATCTATATATTTAATATTTACTATAAAAACTATATCACTAGTATTTTTACCTATAGTTATAGTTGTATTATTAGTTCTTCTTTATTTATTAAATAAATTATATGCTATGGCATATGTAAAAGTAAATTATATGTTAAATTATAATTTATGTGGTAAATATACTATAGAACTTACACCAAATAAATTTAGTGTAACAGTAAATTCTAAAAAAGTAGATTATAAATATAAACAAATCAAAAAAATTAAAGAAAATAAAAATACATTTAAATTAGTATTTCAAAAAAGAAAAGATAGTTTAATATTTGAAAAAAAATTCTTTAATCCTAGTGATTATGAAAAAATGATGACAATGTTTAAAGAAAAAATAGAACAAAATAAGTAGTTATAAAAAACTGCTTTTTTTACAATCTATACTATAAGTGCATAAAAAATCATAAATTATTTGTATAAATATTGTATTAAGAACAAATGTTTGTTATAATATATAACATAGGAGGTAATTTATGAATCAAGATAAAATGTACTTAGTAAATAAAATATTTAATAATGAAACAATTAGAACTGTTTGGGACAAGGAACAAGAGAAATACTTTATAAGCATTGTAGATTTAGTAGGTGTTGTTTCAGAAAGTAATAATCCACAAACATACTGGAGAGTGCTTAAAAAGAGACTTAAAGATGAAGGAAATGAAACCGTTACAAATTGTAACGCTTTGAAACTTAAAGCTAAAGATGGAAAATATCGTTTAACTGATGTTGTTGATATAGAAGGAATGTTTAGAATCATTGAATCAATTCCTAGCAGAAATGCGGAGCCAATTAAACAGTGGTTAGCAAAATTAGGTAGTGAAAGAATAGATGAAACATTTGATCCTTCACTAGCTGCACAAAGAGCAATAGACTTATATAGATCTAAAGGTTATGATGAAAAATGGATTGCAAAAAGAATTAAGGGTATTCAGGATAGAAAACAACTTACCGATGTATGGAAAGATGGTGGAATAACTGAATCTAAAGAATATGCAATTCTAACAAATGAAATTTATAAAGAATGGTCTGGCATGACCGCAGGAGAGTATAAATCATTTAAAGGACTTAGGAAAGAATCTTTAAGAGATAATATGACTGATGTTGAAGTTGCACTTGCAGATTTAGGTGAACTTGCAACTAGAGAGATTGCTAAAAAGAAAAATCCAAAGGGTTTAAATGAAAATATAGAAGTAGCAAGGCGTGGTGGCAAAATTGCAGGTAATACAAGAAAAGATTTAGAACACGAATTAGGTGAAAGTGTTGTTACTAATAATAATGCATTAAACTACGAATATATTGATAAAAAAGAAATTGAAATGAAATCAAGTTAAATTTTTAATAAATTATAAAAATTTATAAAAAATACTTTTTTTGATTTATAATAGTAATGTAAAATATGGAAGAAGTAAAGATTGTAGATGGAACAGGAGAAGAAGGTAATCCATACATATTAGAGTTGAATTAATATATGAAAAAAATAAAAAGACAAATAGGTAAAAATATACTTATTTGTCTTTTATATTTATTTTATCTCCTATGTTAAAATTTAATTTATTAATAGGTATTTCAAAAGTATAATATATATTTTTTTTAGGTAATATTATTTTCCATGGTTTAAAATTTTTATATATATAGATTATATTATAGTTTTTATCAGTCATTATAATATCAATTTTTTCTCGCATAAAAAATGTATGTACTGAATTACATTTTGGAAAACATATGGCATAATTAAAATTTTTCTTAAACATAAATCCCATAAGTCTATTAAAAAAATTATTATAGTATTTAACTTGGGTTGTTTTACCGTTATTTTCTATTACCATAATATCACCATTTAAATTATATCATGATATTGACAAAATAACAAAAAAGAGATAAAATTATAGATAGTATTGGAGGTTCATATGATGAAGATTAATAATAGAGGTCAAGCATTAGTTGAATATTTACTTATAATAGCAGTAATTAGTGTTATAGTTGTTAGTCTAGTTAAATTATTAGGTGGATATTTACAGGACTCAATAACTAAATCTTCATGTGAGCTAGTAAACAAGACATATGTTGAAGGTTCAAAGCCTGGTCAAGGTACTTGTAAATAAATATTATTGTATGCGATGATGGTGTGGAAAGCCGTAGCAATGAATTTAAGAGCGATTCTTCTAGAATAAGTAAGGTGGAACCACCCAATTGGGTCCTTACATGTCTAGAAGTTTTTTATTTTTTAGGAGGATAGGTTATGGAAGAAATGACAATGGAAAAAATGGTTAATTTATGTAAACAATATGGTTTTATATTTCAAGGAAGTGAAATATATGATGGTCTTGCGAATACATGGGACTATGGACCTTTAGGTAGCAGATTAAAAAACAATGTAAAAGATGCATGGAGAAAAAGATTTATTCAAGAAAGAAAAAATGCATATGAATTAGATGCAGATATTTTAATGCATCCTCGTGTTTGGGAAGCAAGTGGACATGTAGAGTCATTTGCAGATCCACTTATAGATTGTCGTAAATGTAAGACAAGACATCGTGCGGATAACTTAATAAACGATTTTACTAATAGTTCTATAGGTGATGCGATGACTAATGAGGAAATGATGGACTATATAAATAAAAATAAAGTACCATGTCCAAAATGTGGTAGTTGTGATTTTACTGATATAAGACAATTTAAACTTATGTTTGAAACTTATAGAGGAGTTACACAAGACTCAAAAAATATAGTATATTTAAGACCTGAAAATGCACAAGGAGAATATGTAAATTTTCTAAATGTTCAAAGAAGCATGAGAGCTAAATTACCATTTAGTATAGGACAAATTGGTAAAGCATTTAGAAATGAAATAACACCTGGTAATTTCACTTTTAGAACTATAGAATTTGAACAGATGGAATATCAAACTTTTTGCAAGGAAGGAAACGATGTAGAACTTTATGAATATTTTAAAGAATATGGTAAAAAGTTTTATATGGATTTAGGAATTCCCGAAAATAAACTTAGATTTCACGATCATGAAAAATTAGCTTTTTATGCTAAAGCGGCATGTGATATAGAATATTTATTCCCATTTGGTTGGGGAGAAATTAATGGTACACATAATCGTACTAATTATGATTTAACTAGACATGAACAATATAGTGGTAAATCTATGCAATATTTAGATCCAGAAACTAACGAAAAATATATTCCATATATAATAGAATCTACTTATGGATTAGATAGAACAGTTTTAGCCATCTTATTTAATGCTTATCATGAAGATACATTAGAAGATGGTTCAAAAAGAGAAGTGCTTAGTCTACATCCATACTTATCACCATATAAAGTAGCGATACTACCATTAGTTAAAAAAATACATAGTGATAGGGCTATGGAAATATATAATACATTATCTAAATACTTTATGTGTACATATGATGATTCATCAAATATAGGAAAAAGATATAGAAGAGAAGATGTAATTGGAACTCCATTTTGTATTACAGTAGATGATGATACTATAAATAATAATACTGTTACTATAAGAAATAGAGATACTATGGAACAAGTAAAGTTAAATGTTGATGAAGTTAAAGATTATATATTAGAAAAAATACAATTTTAAAAGGACTTTTAAAGTCCCTTTTTTAGTGTATTTAATATTTCTTCTTTATCACTAGTATTTTCCCATAATATTTCGAAAAAGACTCCTAAACCTGGAAGAGTTATTTCATCCTTGTCTTTAATACTTTCTTCGATTGATTTTCTTATTTCTTCTATATCTGAATTTTTAAAATTATCTTTAATACTTTTTCTAATATCTATATTCATAAATTCTCCTTTCAATACTATAATGGCAAAAAAAATATAATTGTATACAAAAAAGAAACAAAGTTTCTTTATACCATGTAATAATTTGAATCATTATATTTGTTATAATTATTATTGTTATTGTTGTTCAAATTTTCAAGTCTTGTAACTCTTCTATCTAGTTGATTTATTTGCTGTTGTATACTATTTAATTGTTCTTCTACTGTATTGCTAGAAACATTACCGATAGGTGCTGGATAAACACTAGGATATCCCATTGGATATGCTGGTGGCATCATCATAGGTTGTTGATATATTGGATAACTTTGATTGTTACAATTTCTTTTATCTTTCATATGTACCTCCTAAATAAATATATGCACATTTATTTATTATATTTCTAAATTATGGTATAATAATCATGGTGATTTAATGAGACTTAGAAATGTCAAAGGATCAAAAGAAATAATAGACTCATCAGAATATATAATAAAAGATTATAAAAATTATAAAGGAAATTATAATAAACTTTTTAAAAATAATAATCCTATACATATAGAAATAGGTATGGGTAAAGGAAATTTTATTATAAATATGGCAAAAAAATATCCTAATATTAATTTTATAGGTATAGAAAAATATGATAGTGTTATTGCGCGTTCAGTACAAAAAATAGATGATTTTATACCAAATTTAAAATTGATTAGAATGGACGCTACTGAAATAGATGAAGTGTTCGATAAAGAAATAGATGTAATATATTTGAATTTTTCTGATCCATGGCCTAAAAATAGACATGAACATAGAAGACTTACATGTGAAAGATTTTTAAAAAGATATGATAAATTATTTAAAAATAAGAAAAATATAATCATGAAAACTGATAATAGGAAATTATTTGAATTTTCTATTATATCTTTTATAGATCATGGTTATAAAATAAAAAATATAAGTTTAAATTTATATGAAGATGATTTAACTGATAATGTAAAAACAGAGTATGAAGAGAAATTTTCATCTATGGGTTATCCTATATATAAGATAGAAGTTGAAAGTTAGTATACATATGGTTTACTTATAAAATATTCAATAATGTTAAAATAATAGAAAAATAGATAAATTTTTGTTATAATAAAATAGGACGGTGTATCATGAAAAAAATTGCAATAGTAATTTTAATAATATTATTAACTACAGGCTGTTCTTTAGTTAGAATTGATACAAATAGTATAGATAATATATTAAATGTTATATTAACTAAAAATAATAAATTGTATAATCAGATAGGAAAAGGTTATAAATATTATTTACCAAGTGGTGTTTCATATGTCAAAAGTGATGATTTAAATGATGTGTTATATAGCAATGGCGTATATTATTATCTTTATATAGATGCGATTAGTTATTACTATAAAACTGATACAGATCATAATGAAAAGAGTAATATTTATTATTCTAAAAACATTTCTACAGATGATGGATTTAAGGCATCAGGTTATTTAGATATAGTAAATAAAGATGATTTATATTATGTAACTTTTTTATATAATTACGCTAAAATCGAAGCAGTAGTTAATAAAGATGAATTAAATAATGTTATTTTAAATTCGTCATACATTTTATCTACAATAAAATACAATCATGATATAGTAAAATTAATGTTAGAAGATGATTATTTTACAAATAAAACAGGTAAATATGACGATTATGATACTAAAGAAGAAAGTGGAAAATTTACACTAGAAAAAGAAACTGTTATGGAAGAAGGATAAGGTGAAAACATGGGATTTTTTGAGAAAGTAAAAAATATGTTTACTGAAGAAGTAGAAGATGATGATGTAAAGGTTGAACAAATTAAAAACGAAGTTACTCATGTAACTATTGAATCCCCAAATGCAAAGGGCGAAGACGATGAATATAGTGATACTATAATTAGAGAAACTTTTACAAGTGGTGATACTAAAGCACATAAACCAATATTTTTTGATGATAATGATTTTAAAGATTTAAATTTAGATTCAGATGAAGAAGAATATAATAAAAATGATAATGATACGGATGATGAGTTAAAAGAAGAAGATATAGTTGCTTTTAAAAATAGTTTCGAACCAGAAAAAGAATTATATCCTAGTAAACATTATGAAAAGGATTTATATAATGCTTCAAAAGAAGAAACTAAAAAAGAAGAAAAAAGGATCTTTAAACCAACTCCTATTATTTCACCAATATATGGAATTTTAGATAAAAATTATCATAAAGAAGATATAGTATCAAGGAATGATAAGGTAGATAAAGTTAAAGAAGAACCAGCTGAACCATCAATAGATTCTATTAGAAATAAAGCGTATGGTACATTAGAAGATGAATTAGAAAATACATTATTTGGTACTAACTCTATACTTTTTAAAAAAGATAATAAGAAAGAAGAAAAAGAAGAGGATAAAGAAATAAAAGAAATAAAGGAAATTGATGGAGATGTTCTTGATAATTTAACAGATGATATTAGTAAAGAGTTAGATGAATTATTAGTTAAAAAAGAAAAATATTCAGATGAAGAAGAAAAAGAAGAAAACATAGATGGTGATGATTTACTTGAATTTATTGATTCTACACTTTATAAGAATGGGGATGAAGAATAACAATGGTAGATATAAGTCAATTTTTAATAATATTGTTATATGTAGTTTTGATAATTTTAGTAATTATTTTGATGGTGTTAGGAATAAAATTAATTAAAACACTAAAAAAAGTAGATAATGTTATTGACGATGTTAATAATAAAATGAATAAAGTAGATGGATTATTTAACATAATAGATAAAACTACTGATTATGCAGCATCAATAAGTGATAAATTCATCAATGCAATTTCTAGTTTTATTGGTGTTTTATTTAGAAAAAAGAAAGGTAATGATAAAGATGATTAAGAAACATAAAGGTTTAGGAAAAGTTTTATTAGGTACTGGAATTGGTGTTGGATTAGGTATGTTATTAACTAAAAGAACAGGTAAGGAAAATAGAGAAATATTAAAAAATAAAATTGATGAACTTACATCAAAATTAAAAAATATAGATTCTGAAGAAATTAAAAATAATATTCAGAACAAAGTAGATGATATAATGGCTACACTTTCTGATTTAGATAAAGAAAAGGCTTTATCTATAGCTAAAGAAAAATCAAAAGAGCTTAAAGAAAAATCAGAGGATCTAGTTCAATATGTAATTGAAAAAGGAACTCCAGTTTTAGAAAAAACAGCTTCTACAATAAAGGAAAAAGTTATATTAGTTACTAAAGATGTATTGAGAAGACTTGAACAAGAAGAAAAATAATCTTCTTGTTTATTCGTGAGGTGTTTAAATGAAAAAGAAAAAACAAATAATTAAATATTCAATAATTGGTGTTATTGCTATTATCATAATAGTACTTGGAGTTATTATTTATAAAAATATATTTGCAGGTAAAGAAAGTACAAGATTTAATGGCGTAGAAGACCATGTTCTAACAAAAGAAGAGAAAAATAACATAAAAGATACATTTAGTGATATAGACAAAATAGAAAAAATAGACTCAGAAGTAAATTCTAAAATAATAAGAATACATATATTATTGTCAGAAGATGTTGACTTCAATAAGATGAAAGATTTAAGTAATAAGGCAATAGAAAAGATAAGTGAAGATAATTTGAAGTTTTATGATGTTGAAATATTTATAGAAAGTAAAAACGAAGAGAGTAGTACTTATCCTCAAATAGGATATAAACATAAGTCTAATTCTAAATTTTCGTGGTAATAGGTGATTTATGAAAAAAAATAAGAAAAAAATTATAATTGCATTAATTATAATTTTAGTAGTAGGCGTTATAACCACATTACTACTATTTCTAAAAGGTGAAGATAAATATTCATTAAATTTAACTGAAAATAAATGGATAGATTCTAATAAATATAATGTTATAGATATTGGAGTAATAAATGATATTCCGGTATTAAGTTATGAAGGTAGTGGATTTATATATGATTATTTAGATTATGTAACATCTAAATTATCACTTAAATTTAATGAGATACCATTTAAATTAGATGATAAAATTGAATATAGTTATAAGATGGATATAGTAGATAATGTAAAAGATAATGATATAGTTTTATTAAAAGATAATATGATTCTTATAACTAAAGATTCAAAAAAATATATGAATTTTGATGATATAACTAATTTAAAAATAGGAATATTAAAAGGTACAATAAATGAATATCAAGAATATTTCAAAAATAATCAGTTACAGTTTGTAGAATACGATACATATGAATCTTTAAAGAAAGTTATGAGTGAAACTAAAACTAAGTATGATACAGACAAAAATACTGCTACTGATGTTGATGGAATTATAATAATGAAATCACTATTTACTAGTGAGATAATAAAAGAAGGATATAATATATCATATCAATTTGATAATTTAAACAAATATGTAATTCTTGATACAAAAGGAGATAGTAGTTTAAATAATATATTATATAAAACATATCAATCATGGAAAGAAGATAACTATGAAGATAGTTATAATGAAAATCTTTTAAACTTATATATTGATTTAAAAGAAATTTCAGATGTAGATGAAAAAAACTTAAAAAGTAAAAGTTATAAATATGGTTTTATAAATTATGGTATATATAATTATTTAGATAAAAATAAAATATCTGGATTAAGTGGTTTAGTATTAAAAGGCTTTAATAAATTTTCTGGATTATCAATAACATATACTCAATATAATAGTTTAAATAAACTATTAAATGATTATAATTCTAAGAAAGTAGATTTTATATTTAGTATCTGTAATGAAGATAATTATAAAAATGATGTTTATAAAACTATAAGTGTTTTTGATAAACGCCTTGCTGTAATTTCAGGAATAGATAATAAAGATATTATAGATAGTATAGAATCACTTAAAAATAAAGAAGTATTGACTATTAAAGATTCATACATAGAAAAATATTTAATAGATAATAATGTAAAAGTTAAATCTTATAATAATATGAAAGATTTAGTAAGTGACTTTAATATGGATAGTATTTCTATCGTAGATTTAGAAAACTATAATTACTATAAATCATCTGATTTTAAAGATGTTAAGATAAATTATGTATTTAATATTGATGATAGTTATACTTATCATATAAATGATACTGATAGTAATAAAGTATTCGAAGACTTATTTAACTTTTATTTAAATTATACATCTATAAGTTCTTTAACTACTTTAAATTACAACTCTGTAGCATATGAAAATAGTAATTTTATGTATATAATTGTAATTATTTCTATTATACTTGCTATTTATGTAGTAGTAGATTTCTTTAATCATTTTAAATTTATGATAAAAAGAGTAAAGAAAAATAAGAAAGTTCACTTATCTAAAGAAGAAAAAATTAAATATATAGATCAGTTAACATCCCTTAAAAATAGAGCATATTTTAATAGTAGAATAGAATCTTGGGATGATTCAGAAATTTATCCACAGGCTATAATAATAATAGATTTAAATAATATTTCATATATAAATGATAATTATGGTCGTGAAGAAGGGGATAAAGTTATAACTGAAGCTGCTAATATACTTATAATGCATCAAATGCAAAATAGTGAAATAATTAGAACAGATGGTAATGAATTCTTAATTTATTTAGTAGGATATAGTGAAAAACAAATTATATCATATAGGAGAAAATTAACAAAAGAGTTAAAAGGTTTATCTCATGGCTTTGGTGCAGCTAGTGGATATAGTATAATTAATGATGCTATTAAAACTATCGATGATGCAGTAAATGAAGCTACTTTAGATATGAAAAATAATAAAGAGGATATTGATTATTAATATTCTTTTTATTTATACTATTTACAAACATATATTCGTATGATATAATTGTAATGGTGGTAGCATGATAATTAATAAAATACAAAAGCAAAATAATAATAAATATAAAATTATTATAGATGATGAAACATTTATAACTTATGATGATGTAATACTTGAAAATAATTTATTATATAAGAAAAATATAGATAATGATTTATATAATAAAATAAAAGAAGATACTAAATATTATGATATATATAATAAAGTAGTAAAATATATAATGAAAAAAAGAAGAAGTGAAAAAGAAGTTAGATTATATATAAATAAGTATATAAGTGATATAGATAAAATAGAAAAAATGATTATTCAACTAAAAAAAATAAACTTAATAAATGATATTCAGTACTGTTCCTGTTATATAAATGATAGTATATATTTAGGTAAAAATGGAATAAATAAGATTAAAAATGATTTAATAAATCAAAATATTCCATTAGATGTAATTGAAGAACAATTAGATAAAATAGATTATGATATTATAAATAATAGATTAGAAAAGATGATATTAAAAAAGATTAAAAGTAATAAAAAATATTCTAATTATGAATTAAAACAAAAAGTATTAAATGATATGATGAATTTAGGATATGATAAAGAAGAAATATTAACAATATTAAATAATAATATTATTGATGATAATAATATATTAGAAAATGAATATAGAAAACTATATAATAAATTATCTAATAAGTATAGTGGAGAAAAGTTAAATATTATTATTAAACAAAAGTTATCATTAAAAGGTTTTGATAGTTCATCAATAGATGATATAGCAAACAAAAAAGCAGAATTTTGATTCTGCCTTTTTTGTGTTATTATTCTTCAGTTTCAGTTTCTTCTGTACTTGCTTGTTCTAGAGAACTTTTAACTAAATCTTCATAAGCTTTTTTCATGTTGTCATCTTTGAATTTTAACTTATAAGCTTTTCTAAGTTCATCCCATTTACTAACTTGTAAACTAGAATCATTATTCATTAAATCTTCAGCATAAGCCTTTTTAACTTCATCTTTTATATCATCATATTTTTCTGCTTTAGTAGAACTTACTTTTAATATTATATGATATCCATATGAAGTTTTAACTGGTTCAGATGTATATTCACCATCTTTAAGTTTAGAAGAAGCTTCATAAAATTCTTCTACAACATCATTTTTTCTAAAGTCTTCTATTAATCCACCATTTGAATAAGTTGCAGTGTCATCAGAATTTTTCTTAGCTAACTCTTCAAATTTAGCATCAAGTTTTTTAGCATCAGTCTTATCTAATGTTTTTATTAAAGATTCTGCTAATTTTTTAGCATCCTCATCTGCTTTTTCTTGATCTTCTGCTTCTGGATCAACTTCTATTAAAATATGTTTAACAGTTTGTTTATCACCAAAATTTTCTTTGTAGTAATCTTTTAAATCAGATTCTTTAGCTTCATCAGCAATATAATTTACAACTGCTAAAGATGTCTTATAATTATTTAATAAATAATCATAGAATTCATCTTCACTTTCAACATTTAAACCATAATATGCTAATAAATCAATTAAATCCATATCATATGATTCAGCTTGAGATTTCCAATTATCTACAATTCCTTGAACATATTCTTTATCTTCTTTTGTTATTTTTACTTCTTTACTTGCAATATATTCATCAATCATTTGCATTAATGTATCAGTACCATATTGATCTTTTAATTCAAGATATAAATCATCAGCTGTTATTTCTTTTCCATTTAGTGTAGCAAGTACTTGTTTTCCATCAGAAGTTTTTGGAACTCTTTTAACACAGAATATTACAACTAATAAAGCAATAACTAATACTAATATTACTACTAGTGAAATTGCAAATGGAGTATTTTGTGTTACTTTTTCCATGATTCCTTTCTCATCTTTTTTATTAGAATTTTTTGTTACAACTTTTGGTTCTTCGACAACTTTTACAGTTTTAGTTTCTACCTTGTCTTTTTTTACTTCAGGTTTTGAAACTTTAGTTGTAGTTTTAACAACTTTAGTATTTTTAGTTTGTTTACTAGTTGTTGAAGACTTAGTTGTAGCTTTACCCCTATTATTCGTCTTCTTTTTCTCTGCCATTAAAGACTCTCCTTTCATAAACCGATGTATATTCACCATCTAAATAATATTTTAGCAAATAAAAAATTAAAATTCAATATAAATGCTCACATATTTATAAAAATTTCATAAAATACTTTGAAAAGACAAAAAAAGGAGGAAAGATTATATGTGTTGTAATTCTGGTGTATCTGGAGCAGCTATCGTTTTAGTATTATTTATATTATTAATAATCATACTTGGAGCATATATTTAGGAGGTGACAAGATATGAGTACAAATAATTCTTGTTGTAATGATAATACAACTACTACAAGATGCAATAATAATAGTTTTGTAATAATAATAGTATTATACATATTACTTGCTATTATAATAGGATCTTGCCTATATTAAAAAGAGAAAAGAGGTTACCTCTTTTTTTTTA
>CANRAQ010000005.1 GCA_947628725.1 uncultured Bacilli bacterium
AGCATTAGTGCATCTTCATCGGTTATTTTCCTAAGTATTAATCTATTTGTTTCAAATTCTTCATATTTATTTTTCATCATTAAATTATTTCACCTTTTATTCTACTACATATAATTTTTATATTAAATTTGAAAGAGCTCGAACGGATTTCTCAATGTAAGAGTACAATAACTTTATAAATTAATAGTTAATGTTTCACTTGCTGTTTTGAAATTGCTTTTTTCATATAAGCGTTTAGCTTTGATATTATTACTCCATACATTTACTTCTATTTTATGGGCATTTTTAGATATAGCCCACTTTTTAAAATGTTCTATTAAAGATGTAGCAATTCCCTTATTACGATAATTATTGTCAACGTATAATGCATCTAATTTGGCAATTATATATTTATATGTATCATCAGGTGGTATAATAATTCCATATAAATAACCCACAATTTGATCATTTTCTTCGGCAACAATAAGCAATTTATTAGAATCTTCAATATAATTTTCATACATATTAGTGACAATAAAGTTTTCATTAATTCCTGAGTTATATTGTCTTTGACAATATGCAAGTATGTTTTCTAAATTGACATTGCATATCAATTTAAACTATAAAAATTATAGCATAAGTTTAAACATTTTAAAACCCGAACTATAAAGTCCGAGTTTAGTATCTACCTGGTGCTTGCGGAGGGAATCGAACCCTCATGATTACAAAATCGCAGCATTTTGAGTGCTGTGCGTCTACCAGTTCCGCCACGCAAGCAAGTACTAATTAATTATAACATAAAAAAATTAATAATGTAAATAAAAACTGTCGATTTTGTTATTCGTCGACAGTTTCATTTTCCTTATACTTAGAATCAAATAAATCAGATTCCAAATCTATTTCTTCATCTTCTTCAATTTTAGGTAATTCTTCAATACTACCTAACCCAAAATAATCTAGAAATTTTGAAGACACATTATATAATTTAGGTTTACCAGGAGCATCTGATGTACCTACATCTTCTATTAATCCCTTAAGCAATAATTTTCTTATAACATAACTACTATTTACACCTCTAATATTATCTATATCAACTCTAGTTATAGGAGCATTATATGCTACAATAGCAAGAGTTTCAAGCGCTGATTGAGTTAATTGTGAATTTTCTTCATCAATTAGTAATTTTTTATAATATTCCTTATGAATAGGTTTAGTAGTTAATTTATAATTATTACCTAAATATTCTATCTGAATACCTCTATCATTATTTTCATAATCATTATATAATTCTTTTATTATTTCTTTAGTTTCATCTATACTTTTTTCAATTATATTAGATATATTTTCTAAAGATATTCCATCTTCACCACTTAAAAATAATAATCCTTCTACGACTGCTTTCATCATTCTACACCTTTTTCTTTTATAATAATATTTTCAAAATTACCTTGTTGCTCTATATCTATTTCTTGTTTTCTAGTTAAAGCTAAAATAGATAAAAAAGTAACTACTACATATTCTTTGTTATATACATCAAACAAATCAAAGAAATTTACTTTCTTTTTATTTTTTATTAAATTTTTAATTTCAATACTCCTTTTTGTAACACTATACTCCTTATTTACTATTTTAGTATTTAAAGGTTTATCTAATTTTTTTTGCTCTATAAATTTAGAAAATGCTTCTAATAAATCATCTAAACTTACTCCATAATCAATTATAGTATCTTCATCTTTAAATTGAATTAAATTATCTGGCTCTTTAGTATATACTTCTTTTCTAATGCTTTCTAAATCTTTAAAAGTATCAGTTATTTTTTTATATTGTTCATATTCCAATAATCTATTTATAAGATTTTGTTTAGGATCTTCTTCATCTAAATCTTCTTCTAAATCAGATTTAGGAAGAAGTGATAATGACTTAATTTCTATTAATTCAGATGCCATTACTAAATATTCACTAGCAATATTTAAATTTAATTCTTCCATTTTATTTATATATTCTAAATATTGTTTTGTTATATCATTTATATTTATATCGACTATATTTATATTATCTTTCTTTATTAAATGCAATAATAAATCAAGAGGTCCTTCAAACTCTGGGATATTTATCTCATAATGCATATTACCACCAATAATTATTATAAATTATTTTAGGAAATTAAACAAGTTGTTTTAATTTAACTATTTATGTGTTATAATTTATTTATAATAAAGTAGGTGTTTGTATGAAATTAAACAAGAAATTATTTATATTGTTAATAGCAGTATTATCACTTATATCCTTTACAGTAGGGGTTAAAGCGGATCCTACTATAAGTGGTGACAATGGTGATAAAGATCTCTATGGTACAAGTACAGGAGGCGGTAGTTATAAACCTACAACTCTTATAGATGGTGCTGCACAAATTTTAAAATTAAGGGTGTTTGGGAGTGATGGAAAATTAAAAAATACTGGATATATAAATATATCAAATAGGACATCTTCTATTAGTGGAAATGTGTGTGGACTTAGTGATGATAAAAATAGAATATTTTTAAGAAATGGAAGTAGTAGAACAGGTCAAAGTTTATATAATAATTCAGATTTATTTGAGTGTAAAAGTGATAAAAGTATTACATTAAAAAATATTAATGAATTTTATGGTAATGTTTGGGGATTTCATTACTCCAAGTCAGGAAGTCTTTCAGATTGGATTAAAGCAAGTAATTATAGTAGATTAAGTAAAATGTTAACAGCAATTGGTTATACGGACTGGAATAATAGCGATTATGTCATAGTAGAACCATTTTTATCAGTTACATGTAATTGGACAAATACTTACGGAACAATAACAGCATTAATGGAAAGAAATATTGGTTTCGATGGAAATATGGGTGTTGAATTAGCATGTGGTGGAACTGATAGTATTACTAAAACAAATCTTAGGCAATTGTATAGTATAGTAGCTGAAAGTTTTAAAGATGGATCCGAATATACATGTGTACCGAAAGATAGTCCTGACCATTATAGTCCTAATCTAACTGGGGATTTTAGTGGTTGCGGTTATAATAGATATAATGTATCAGATATGAATCGTGGTGAACCTGGTAAGATATTAATAAAAAAGACTACAACAAATGGAGTAACAATACAATCTTCAGCAAAATTTAATTTATATAGTGATTCTGCGTGCACAACTTTAATTGTTTCCAACCTGTCAACTTTAGCAGGAACATTGGAATATAAGAGTGATAAAATAATTAAAGATACAACTTATTATTTAAAAGAGACATCTGCACCTAGTGGATATCATGTCCCTAAAAATAATTGCATTGCAGTTAAGGCAGTTTCTTTGAGTACAGCTAAAGCTAATGCAAAAGAAATACAAAATCCAAGTGAATGTGAATATGATTTTGATGAATTAGCAGATAAATCTATGATTGGAAGAATACAATTTTATTTGAAATATAGCAAATATAAAAATTATAAAAATATACTTAATCTTAATAAAACAACTGGTAAGGATGCATGTACTCCTATAACAACTAAGACTAATTATGAATCTGGATGCTTAGGAATAAAAACTAATTATGACACTAGTTTTAAAGAAACAAATTTATCTAGTTATGATTCTATCCAAACATATGAAAACAATACTTATTCTTTTTGTAAAACAATTTTTAGTTTCAATAGTAACGTTGGTGAAAATGGTTCTATAAAAAATGCATATAGTTACAGTAATGGAAAAATAGATTTTGGACTATTTAAGTCTGGAAAAATGGTATTATCTAGAAATGCAGAAAACAAAAAAATAGCAGAGGGTGTTTTAAACATTATATGTTATGTATATGGCCCTAAAAGTGCCCAATATGTAAATGGCAAGTCATACGAAGAAAGTGATTATAATTCAAAAGTTAAATCTGTAATGCTTTATAAAGATAGTGACAAAACAAAAATGAATTATCTTACAAGTGAGAATTTTAAAACTGTTTTTACAAACACTAATATAACATCACCACAGTGCATTAAACATAACGTTACCTTAACGTATGATTATTCACTAAGCCCTATATATGCTAGATATGGATCAGGGGAAGTAGTATCTAAAACTTCAAGTTTTAAAAAAAGGGAAATTGGAAATGGTATAATAAGTTCCTTTAAGGAGATAGGTAAAGTTAAACTTAAATTTGATGCCAAGATAGGTGATGAAACCATATCAAATGAAAATTGTACTTATAGTGTTGAACAAGAATTAGTCAAGTGTATTGATGGAACATGTGATAGTACTCCAAACAATCCAAATAATCCAAATGATCCAAATAATCCAAATGATCCAAATAATCCATGGGAACTTAATTTACAATTTAGACAAATAAGTAAGTCAAATCCATTCCCTGGTAAGAGTGGAAATGGGAGAAAAGTTGGCTCAAATTGGTGTGATGGAAATAATTGTAATGTAGAAAACAATAATATAATAAAAGGAACTATAACTGATAAAAATGATAGTTATAATTCTACAGGGGTCGGACCTAAATATACTATAAATTTAAATTCTAAAAATATAAAAGAGATAAAAGATAAATATAAAGGTCAAGCGTATGATGATTTTGGAGAAAATTGTGATAATTCATCAGGAACATGCGCAAATAATTTTATTGATTGGATGAATAATAAAGGATATTTAATAAAGAAGGATATTTAATAATTGTTAAATAGCCTTTTCTTTTTTGCAAAAATATTATATAATTTAAAATAGAGAGGGGAATAGTTATGATACTAAGAAAACCTTATGCTTTTTTTATTAAGATGTTTAAACCAATACATCTATTTTTCTCTGCACTTATTTTATATTTAATATTTAGAGAAAATAAAATAGTTAGTTTTTTAAATAACTATATTTACACTAGTGATATTATTAGTGGACAAGGTGTATCCGAAGGGATAATTAAAAGTAGTTTATATATAATACCTATATTCATAATAATTGGTTGCATTATAATACTTACAATAATGTTTAATAAGAAAAAGCCAATTAAATTTTACTTGGTAACTGTTTTTAGTTTCATAGTTGTTATTGTAATAAATGCATATGCATCTAGTTTCCTTAATGTTATGCAAGAACATGTTGTTGCCGTAAAAAGTGCAAAACTTATACATGATTTAGTTTTAATAAATATCATAATTGAAACTATAGCATTCCTATTCTTGATAATTAGAGGAATGGGCATAAACATTAAAAAATTTAATTTCGATTCTGATATTTCAAAAATTGATATAAGTGAAAGTGATAAAGAAGAATTTGAATTAGATTTAAATGTTGATTTAGATGAAGCCAAAAGGAAAAGAAAAAGAAGATATAGATATTTGAAATATAAATATTTAGAAAATAAATTTTTATACAATATTATAGGAGCATCAGTAATTATTGTAATTGCTGTTATTTCTATAGCAGTAGTACTAACTATTGGAAAAAGAAATAAAGAAAATGTTATATATGCTACTAGTACATTTGATTTGGCTGTAAATAATTCATATATACTTAATACAGACTATAAAGGAAATAAATTAACAGATAATTATTTAGTTGTTGTAGATGCTAAACTAAGAAGCTTTTTTGATAATAATGAAATATATTTAAAAGATTTTAGTTTAAAAATAGAAAATGCTATATTTAAACCTACAAATAAATATTCTACGTCACTTTCTGATTTAGGAACTTATTTTACAAGTGAATCTCTTACTACAGATTATGATAATTACTTATTCGTATATGAACTACCTGAAAAATATATTAATGATGATATTGAATTTAATTATAAAGGCGCTAATGATGATATAAGTATATTACTTAATCCAAAAAGTATAGAAACTAGTGACTTTAATGAAACAAAAAAAATGGGTGAAGAAATAAAACTAGAAAATATGTTTGAAGGATTAAAATTTAATATAACAAATTTTGAAATTAATGATTCATATAAAGTTGAATATAAATATTGTTTTAAAGATGATGATTGCATGAATTCTATTGAATATGTTAAACCAACATTAGATAAAAATTATGATAAAACTATTTTAAAAATAAATATAAATTATGAAAACACAAGTAAATTAAATTTACCAAAATTTTATAATTTTTTAGAACAATTTGGTGAAATACAATATTTGATAGATGATAAATGGTATTCACAAAATAGTGGATTTGAAGATATTAGAAGCAAAAAAAAGCAAGAAAAAAATGTTAATTACATAGGCGTTAATATGGATATAAAGAAAGCTTCTTCTATAAAATTTGTATTTAATATTAGAGGCGCAAAGTATGAATATATATTGAAATAGGTGAATTATGAAGAAAAAAATAATTTTTACTTTAGTAATATTTATGGTTGGAATAGGCAATATAACTGCATTGTCCTATGCAGGATGTGAATATTCTTTAATATCTAGATTAAAATCATTCGTAAATAATGTCAATACATCTTATGATTATCATATTATAAATGGTGAAGCATATTTTGACATAACTTTAAGTAACATACCTAATGGGGTTTATATAGAAGATGCTAATACTGGCTTGAAATATTATAATTTTATTAATAATGAATTAGTAATAAGAAACTATAATAATCAGTCAGCAAAGTACATATTTCACCCTAACAATTCTAATTGTAATAGTGTATCATTGGGGAGTAAATACGTAACTTTACCAATTTATAATATATATTATGGAAGTGAATCTTGCAAGGACATACCGAATTTTAGTTTATGTAAAAAATGGATAAATAAGGTATATGGAACAAATGAATTTGAAACTTTGGTTAGTGAATATAAAGAAAGTTTAGAAAAAGATGATGATATTGAGCAAAATATAGAATATCAAAAAACTTTATTGGATAAGATAGTAGAATTCTATGTAAAATATTATTATATACTACTAATAGGTATAATTGTTATATGTGGATTAATTATATTGATAAATAGAAATAGAGAAAAAAATAAATTTAAATTATAGAAATACCTAATTTTGTGATTTTTTAAACATTTGTGGTTGTAAAATGAAAAATGTTGTGTTAAAATTATGTTGTATGATAGGTGATATAAAGTAGGTGATTAAGTGAAAGATTCAATGTGGGGATATTTAATAGTATTTCTAGGTGTACTTGCAATGGGTGTAATTTGGTTTATAGCAAATTCTACTAGAACAGACCAACATAATTATAATTTGCTTAAAGAAACTGTAGAATCGGCTATGTATGATGCTATAGACTTATCTGCGTATAGAGCAGATGGAAGTATCGTCATGGATGAAGAAATGTTTATTAAGAGTTTTACAAGAAGATTTGCAAGTAGCGCTGATTTAAGCAATCAATATAAGATTGAAATATTTGATATAAACGAGAAACCACCAAAAGTTAGCTTAAAGGTATCTAGTAAACAGGAAACAACAAGTACTGGTGAAGTTGTGGAATTTGATTTAGTTAACAATGTAGATGCTATATTAGAAACTACATATTAATATGAGAAGAAAGAGGGAATGATTTATGAATAATTTTATGACAGGATTAAAAAGATTTTTTACAAACAAAAATGTAATAACAATAATATTGGTACTAGTAGTTTTAGTAATATTATACGTAGGATATAGTTCTAGTATAAAAAAGCAAACTAATCCAGTAAGTGTACCAGTTGCAGCAAAAGAAATTGCTCCAAGAACACAAATAACAGAAGAAGATGTGACTTATAAGTCTATAGCAGGTAGTATGTTATCAGACAATACTGTAAGATCATCTGCTTTAGTTGTAGGAAAATATACTAAAGTAAATGTAACAGTTCCAGCAGATAGCGTTTTTTATAGTGAATGGTTAGCAGATGCTGATGAAATACCAGGAAATTGGATTGAACAGTTAGACCATGAAAAAGGTGAATTAGGATATTATATGAGCGTTGACATGGAAAGTACACTTGGTAACTCAGTTTTACCAGACACTTATATCGATATATATATGAAAGCATCTGATGAAAATGGAACACCTATGTTTGGTAAATTACTTAAAAATGTAAAAGTGTTAGTAGTACATGATAGCGGCGGTCAAAATGTATTTAAGGGTACATCTGAAACAGGACAACCAGCCAAGATAGGTTTTGCAGTTAATCAAGATATGTATACATTACTAAAAAAATCTGAATATCTTAATGATGAAATAGAACTTGTAATTGCACCAAGAGGCGTAACAATACCAGATGAAGATTATATAATTGTTACAAGTGCAACATTAAGAGACTATATCGATGCAAAAACTATTACAGTTGAGGAAGATGTTATTGCTGAAGAAGTAGAAGATACAGAAGAAACTACTGGAAATAATGACCAAGCAGGCAATGCAAATAATGCTGGAAATACTGCAGGTCAAAATACAAATAATGGATAACATTTTTGAGGGAATGGACTTTGGTCCATTAAAAGAATATTTAGAAAACGACGATGTTACCGATATTTCTTATAGCAATAACGGGCAGGTTTGGTTGAAAACTTTATCTAGAGGTATTTTTAGAATTGAAAATCCTGCAATAAATAATGCATTTATTGAAAAATTGGCGTTTCAATGTTCTAATGTTATGGGTAAAAGTTTTAATGCTGCACATCCCTTTCTAGATAGTGAAAGTGCAGAATTGCGTATGAATTTCGTGCATGACTCAATAGCTAGGAATGGTATAGCATGCGTTATTCGTAAAACTCCAGCTAAAATACGTTTGGAGAGAAATAAAATAATAAACGAAAAATATGTAACAGAGGATGTACTAGATTTTCTAATAACTTGCGTTCATGGACATTGTAATATAATAGTTTGTGGAGAAACAGGTTCAGGGAAAACCGAATTTGTAAAATATTTAGCATCCAATACATATGAAAATGAAAAAATAATAACTATAGAGGATACACTAGAATTACACTTGGATAGAATATATCCAAATAGGGATATAGTTGCTATGAAAACTAATAATATAGCAAGTTACACAGATGTACTAGTTACATGTATGAGACAGAATCCTAAATGGATTTTACTATCTGAGGTTCGTAGTGCTGAAGCAGTAATGGCTGTTAGAAACTCTATTTCTTCAGGACATTATATTTTGTCTACAATCCATGCAGATAAAGCTGCTTCTATACCAAACCGTATGTATAGTTTACTTGAGACTAATCAGGATATTGAACAATTTTTAAAGTCAATATATAGATATATTCAAATAGGTGTATACATACGTGGATTTCAAGATAAACAAACTAAAAAGTTTATTAGAGAAATAGCTGAAGTTACAGAATTTTATGTAACAGAAGATAATCAAGCTAAATATAATACTATTTATAAGAAAACACCTGATGGTAGATTTTATAGAAAAAATCCAAGTAAATATTTAATTGAATATTTGGAGGCACAAGGTACAAAATTACCAAATGGTTTTATTAATCCAGCATATGATGTTAAATCCGATGAAGATGATGAACAAGTGGATGTAGTTGTACAATCTGCTCAAAATAGACCAGTTAATACACCTGCATTAAATCAAAATGGAATAATTTTCGAATAGGAGGGGAAATATGAATATAACTTTACTTTTTATAATTGTTGCTGCTATTCTTGTATTTTTGATTATATATAGAAGTAATGCAGGCGAACAAACTTATAAATTTGTTAGTAAACAAGGGCGTAAATTATATAGTAAAGTTGCTCCTTACACATATAAAGAAGTTAAAAAGAAAGTAAAAGATCTTGGACAGGATTATAGCACTCAACAATATATTGGACAAGTTATAATATTTGCAGTAGTTGGAGGATTTGTTACTTATTTATACTTTTATAATTTGGTAACTTCCATAATATACGCAATTGGTGCTGCTTTAGCCGTTCCATATATAAATTATTTAAGATGTAAAAGATTATATAGTGAATTCATATTTGAACAAGTACAAGTATATACTACAAACGTTATAATGGAATTTGCTACTACTCAAAGTTTTGTTAAGGCACTTGAAGGTGTTTATTCATCTGGTGTACTTGAGGATCCTGTAAAACAAGATGTAAAAAATATGATTGATATGGCGTATGAAAATGGTACCATAAACCAATCATTAGAATATATGAATGAAAAATATGATTATTATATGGTAAAAAATATGCACCAATTATTCTTACAAATTACTAATGAAGGTGCTAAAGATTCAAGTGATTCACTAGAAAATATGTCATTAGACATAGATATGCTTGTTGAGGCAGTATATAGGGATAGACTTGATAGGGAAGCATTCTATAAGAAATTCTTGAGATTTGGTTTTATTCTATACTTGATGATAGGTATAGTACAAATAATGCTTGGAGATACATATCAAAAAATGCTAGGTTTATGGTATGTACAATTGTTATTGCATGTAATCGTTTTATTGAATACATATTTCTTACTTTCAGGTACAAAATATTATAATGAGAATGTGGGGGCTGAATAATGGAATTTTTTATAGTCGTAGTAGCTGTAATTGGAATATTCATATGCAACAATATAATACAGCCTAAAAAAATTATTAATGAAGTAAATCCAATATTAAGAAGATTTATGGAAAAAGATTATGAATTCTTATTACATGTAAAATATAAAGCTGATGATATAGATGTAAATGCACTTTTTTCAAAAAGAATTAGAGATGGTGTTTTAGCAGCAATATTAGTTGAATTTTTACTTTTTATAACTGGATATGCTAACTACTTGTTTTCAATTTTAGCAGTAGTAGCTGGATTCTTAGTATTTAAAAGTAGTTATACTAGATTAAAGGCATATTATAAAGCTAGATTACATTATATGGATTCAATGTTACCATATTATTTAAAAAGTTTGGAAATTTTAGTTCAACATTATACTGTACCAGTAGCTCTTTCTAGAAGTATTGATACAGCACCAGAGATATTTAGACCAGGTTTAAAAAAATTAGTTGCAAAAATCGATGAAGGTGATTCTACAATTCAACCATATATAGATTTTGCAAATGAATATCCAGTAAGAGATTCAATGAGAATGATGAGACTTTTATATCGTTTAGGTTTAGGCTCAAATAAAGATAAACATGAACAAATAATGATGTTCTCAAAAACAGTATCAACATTACAAAATAAAGCACGTGATCAAAAATATCAAGAAAGACTTGATTCTATGGAAAAACGTACTATGATTATGTTGTTTTCTACTGGTGGTGGAGTAATATTAATTTTATTCTTATCAATGACAATAATGATGGGAATATAATGTAAAAAAGTGTAAAAGATAATAATAAAGTATTGACTTTGATACTTAATTTGTTATATGATTTAATCAAGATAAGAAGAAGGTAGGTGATTTTTAAATGAAAGAAGCAGCAGGTGAAGCAAATATGACAGTAGTTACAATAGTGTTAATTGCTATAGTACTTGCAGTAGGAACAGTTATTATTAACAATTTGATGAAATCGACTGCTAAAAAATCAGCGTGTCAAGAAATAGGTGGTACATTAACTGGAAATACTTGCACTTATCCAAATGGCGTAGGTGGTACTACTACTTGTACTATGTCTCCATGTAATAATGGTGATAAGGGATATAGTTGTGGAAGTTTACTTACATGTGAGAGAAAATAATAGTTATTTGCTAGTTATGGAAGAATAATAACTTTCATTAACATGCTAAATCAAGGCTAGTAAGAAAGTATCTTTGGATGCTTTTTTATTTTGATAAATATATTTACATTTTTTTGTTTATAATATGTATAGATGTTATTAATATTCTTGACAAAATATGGTATTGATTGCTATAATTATCATGTAATAATATAATTGGAGGGATGTTATATGAAGGAAAGTATTGGTTACACTTTATCTTTAAATATAATGATTATATTTATAACAATAGTAATAACTTTTCTTTGCTCAGCCCTTATATACTTTAAAAGTAATAAAGCAAGTAATATTATAATGGATTCTATAGAAAGATATGAGGGTTACAACTCTAAGGCGGCAAAAGATATAGTAATGAAACTTTCATCTCTAGGGTATAATGAAACTAGAATTGCATGCGCAGAAAATATACAAAGTTACACTACGAACGGTAGGTGGTGCCCTATAGTTGATGCTCAATATGCTAAAGGGGAAAAAGGGTATTGTGTATATTATTGTGAAGACGATGATTATTATTACTATAGGATAAAAACTAATATGATGATAAATATACCTATAATAAATAATTTATTAAATATACCTATAATAACTAATACGGAAATATTGTATAAGTTTGAGCAAAATCGATGAGGTGATATAATGAAGGAAGCTGTTGGCGGAGGCTTATTGTTTAATTTAGTTGTTATTTTTACTTCTATTATTATATTGCTTTTTGTGGCAATAATTGCATACGCTAAAGCATATGGAGTTAAAAATAGGATTGTATCAGTGGTAGAGGAATATGAAGGATATACTGAAACTGCAAAAAATGTTATAAGAAGTACATTAAAAGATGTTGGATATAAATCTTCTTATAGTGGCAGATGTAATGATACTAGGGTAAAAAATCGTGTAACTGAAATGGGAGGAAATCCAACAAAAAATTTAAATACTGGTGGCAATTTCGATTTTTGCATATATGAAGTAAGTAATACTGGTGTTCAGGGTGGTAAATACTATATAGTAGTCACTTTTGTTAGTTTTGAATTCCCTGTAATTGGGGATAAAATAGTGTATCCAGTGTATGGTCAAACTAGATTTTTAGGAAAAAAATATAATTATAATTAAGAGGGGATAAAATGAATGTAATTATTGCAAATAAAAATCAATTATTACTAGAAAATTTAGGAATAGATATTATAAAAGAAATGAATGGTGAATTTGATGTAGATGAAATAATATCTACTTTTCAGAATTTCTTTTATCAAAGAATGATTTTAGATATAACTGCAATTAAAAATTATACTAATATAACTAATTTACAAAAATTATCTATATCACTAGATATGGAAAAAGTAATATTATTACTTGATGGAACTGAACAAACTACGAATCCTAAATTTTTATCTGATTTAGTTTCTATGGGAATATATAATTTTGCTAAGGATGTTGAAGGTATACAGTATTTATATAATACACCTAATTCATATAGAGATGTTGCGCATCTTCATCAAATAGGTAATGTTGGTATGCCAGCAACTTCACCTACTGGTCAAGTTTATAACCAACCAAATCCACAAGCACAATATATTGCACCTATGGAAAGTACATCAAGTACCTCTGATTTTTCAGGTACTAGAATAATAGGCATTAAAAATGTAACTAAACAGTCAGGAGCAAGTACACTAATATACATGATGAAAAAAGAATTAAGCAAAAATTATAGTGTAGCTGCAATTGAGGTTGACAAGTCTGATTTTAGTTATTTTGGTGAAAAAGATATGATATCAACAATTACATCAGATGTAGGCGCTATTATAAATAAAAATAAAGATAAAAATGTTATTTTAATAGATGTAAATAATAGTCAGGTTGCAGAAGGTTATTGCCAAGAAATTTTATATTTGATAGAACCATCTATAATAAAACTTCAAAAATTGATGGCTGTAAATGCACCAGCCTTGATGAATTTAAGGGATAAAAAGGTTGTATTGAACCAAAGTTTATTAAGTGAAAGTGAAATTTCAGATTTTGAATATGAATCAAGACTTAAAATATTCTATAATTTGGTTCCATTAAATGAAAGAAATAAAAAGTTACCTGAGATAAATAAACTTTTATTAAAATTGGGGTTCACTAAACAATAATAAAATTGGAAAAGTGGTGTAACATGAATAAAATTAGTAAAAAAATAATGTTTTTTTCATTAATTAACTTAATTTTTATTGACATTGTAAGAGCAGAAACATATAATAATTATTCGGATACGAGTGTTAGCTGTGGATCTTTAGGAAATATACCAAGTGCATTACCTAAAGTCACTAGCATAATTTATAATATTATAAGAATAGGTGTTCCTATATTATTAGTAATATTTGGAATGATAGATCTAGTTAAAGGGATAATGGCATCAAAAGAAGATGAAATGAAAAAAGGGCAACAAATATTCATAAAGAGACTTGTTGCAGGTGTTTTAATATTTTTCGTATTTACTATTGTTAAATTTGTTATAAGTTTAGCATCTGACGATTCGCCTTCTTTAATTAGTTGTACTGAATGTTTAATATTAAATGATTGTGTAACAGATAGAAATTTTTCTTGTAATTTTGATGACGTTGTTTTTACTTTCAATTATGGCAATTTAATTAGTGTACGCACAAATGAAGGAAGAGATTTGCATGAAGGAACAAGCGATTTCGCACCGATTAAAAAAAGTGAATGTCCGACTAATTCAGATGCATATGTGGAAATGGAAACACTTGCAGATGGATCAATTAAATACCATTTAAAGAAAAAGTAAATTAGAGGTGTTTTATGAAAAGAAAAAAAATATTATTACTAATTGTTTTGACACTTGTATTATTTGCTAGTGGTAATGTTTATGCAATGGAAAAAGTTTCATGTGGAAATATAACAAATATTCCAGCAAAAATACCAGAACTTAGCCACTACATTGTTAATTTACTTCAAGTAGCTGTACCAGTAATATTAGTAATATTTGGTTCTATAGATCTGTTTAAAGGAATAATGGCATCAAAAGAGGATGAAATAAAGAAAGGCCAACACATATTTATAAAAAGATTAATTATAGCTATTGTAATCTTCTTTATTGTTGTTATTGTAAAGATTATTGTTAGTATGTTAGATACTAAGCAAGGAAACCAAAATATAGTTGAATGTATAGATTGCTTTATTTCTGGTGAATGTTCTTCACAAACTCCTTATGTTTATTGCAAGGTGGATGGATATAATTTTAAATTTGACAGTAAAACAGGTGAATTAAGTAGTGTATATAAGGTAACTGATACATCAGATATGATGAATATAATTACTTTAAAAGATAAATCATCTGATTTTAAAGTAACTAGTAATGCTAATTGTCCAGAACAAGGTAGTGCCTATGTTGATACTACGGTTGTTGATGGAAAAATTACAGGCATACATTTAAGAAGATAATAGTTAGTATTTTATTTTGAAGTTACGAAATAATATGATATAATAATTATGGTTTATTGGACAAACTGTGTCTTATAGATTAATATATGTTTTTAAATTTGGAGGTATGATTATGAAAAAGAAAACTTTATTAATATTAATTTGTGCAATTATGTTATTTTATGCGCCAAGCGTATTTGCTAAAAATATAACAGGATGTAGTTCTGTGCTACCAAATGTGGCTATTGATGTTAAGTTAGCAAATGCCGTACATACAATTATTACAATTATAAAAATTGCTGTACCAGTTTTATTAGTAATATTTGGTATGCTAGATTTAGCAAAAGGTATAATTGCATCAAAAGAGGATGAAATAAAGAAAGGTCAACAAATATTTATAAAAAGATTAATAGCAGCAGTAATTATATTTTTTGTTACAACAATAGTACAACTTGTAGTAAGTTTTGCTACTGACGCAAATGACAATAACATTATGTCATGTGCAAGTTGCTTCATAAATGGTGCTAACGATATCAGCGGAACTTGTAATGAATAATATCAGGAGGTTTTATGAAAAATGCATTGGGAAAACTTGATAGAAAGTTTCTTATACTTGCTAGTTGTTTAATTGGATTACCTTTATTACTTATCTTGATTTTAATGATAATTAAAGGGTGCAGCAATTCTAAAATTTCATATGATAAATATGAAAATAAAATGATTGCTGCTACTAAAAAATATATAAAAAACGAAGATGCATTATCTAAAGGGAAATCTAATTATTACAAAGTTGATTTAGAAACTCTAGTTACTAAAGGGTATATAAAATCTACAGAAAAACTTTTAGGTGATGATAGTTGTCATGGATATGTAGTTTTTAGAATAAATGGTCAAAATTTGGATGAAGATATTAAAGGATATGAAAATTATACTGTTGATTTAGAATGCAAAAAATATAAAACAAATAATTTAAAAAATTTAGTTATGGAAGATTTAACTACGAGTGAATCTGGATTATATGAAGTTAATGGTTCATATGTTTTTAAAGGTGAACAAGTCGATAATTATATAAAAATATATGGCACTAATTATAGAATAGTTAGTATAGATGAGAATGGGCTTGCCAAACTTTTAAAAGAAGAATCTGAGGCACAACATATTTATTGGGATATTAAATATAATACAGAGGTTAATCAATCATGGGGTAAAAATATTTATAAAGATAGTTATATTAGAGAAAAATTAGAGAATATTTATAACGATAGTAGAATCACTAAAGAAAATTTGAAATCAAAATTGGTTGATTATGACTTATGTGTAGACAAGACTAGTGTTAATAATACTGATATCTATAAAACAGATGAATGCCAAAATGTTTTACCTAATCAAAGATATACTTTATTAGATATCACAGATTTTGCAAAGGCAAGTTTAGATCCAGAATGTAAAAATATAACTTCAAAATCTTGTAAAAATTATAATTATATGAATAGAATGGGGTTATATACATGGACTTATAATGCTGTATTAGAAAATAGTTATCAGGCATATTACATAGAAAATGGACCTGTAAAAGTTGAAAAAGGTAATATATATTATACATATAATTTAGTTATGCATATCGATTCAAATGAAAAGATAAAATCTGGTAAAGGTACTAAAAAAGAACCATATATCATTGACAAATAATAAAAAAGCATATATAATTTAAATAGTGATGGGAGGATTATTATGTTATTAGATATAAGTCAAACTGCATTTTATAGTTGTGGAAATTTAGGCGTTAATTTTTCAGGAACATTTCCATATATAATACACACAATAATTGTACTTATTAAAGTAGTTGTTCCAATATTATTAATTATATTTGGAATGCTTGATTTAGGTAAAGCTGTTATAGCATCAAAAGAAGATGAAATAAAGAAAGGTCAACAGACTTTCATAAAAAGAATAATAGCTGCGTTAATAGTATTCTTTGTAATACAAATAGTACAATTATTAGTTAAATTTGCTTCTAGTAGTGATGTGGATATACTTAATTGTATGAACTGTTTTATTAATGCTAAAGTTGATGAAAATGCATGTAAAGAAACAGTTGACTAAATAGTATAAATGGTGTAATTAATCATTGATTAATTACACTTTTTTTGTTATAATGTAGTATGAGTAGAAATGTCTTTATATATTAAAGAGAAAGGAGTAAAAGAAATGTACGTATTAGCATCTAATATGTGGTTTCAAACACTTATCAGAACATTTTTCTTTAGTTTAGATAAAGTAGTGTTTGGATTTATACCACGCATATACAATTTATTGATAAGCATTGCTAGAACTTCAGTTTTGTCACAGGCAACTATTGCTGACATGGCTGATCGTATATATAAACTTCTTACAGTATTTATGATATTTAAAGTTACTTTCTCTTTAATTATGTATGTAGTGAACCCAGATGATTTTTCAGATAAATCAAAAGGTATATCTAAGTTAGTAACTAATATAGTTTTTTCACTTATTATATTAATACTTACTCCTTATATATTTAGGTATGCATATCAATTTCAAACTATAATTTTAGAGGACAATTCTTTAGCAACACTTATTTTTGGAGAGGATACAAATTCGGATAATCAGATAATTACTGATGCAGGAGATCTTATGGCTTATACATCAATATTACCATTTTTCTCACCTGATACCCACTTAGTTAATGCATGTACATCATTAACACTTGGCGACAATATTAATAGTTCGTGCTTCGGATATACTTATGATGAAGAAAGTAAACTTTTTAAGAAATCATTTAATACTGATGGGACTTTAGCAAGTTATACAGGTGATGATTTTACGGAAGATGATTTGTTAAATTATGCTGCGGGGATTAAGAGTCAAAATTTTTCATCAATATTTAAATTGAATATGGCAACATCTAGAACTGGTGATAATTATATTATAGATTATCATTATGTTATCAGTACTGTAGTTGGTGTTATAATTTTATTAATACTTGTAAGTTTTAGTATGGATGTAGCACTTAGAAGTATTAAATTAGCATTCCTACAATTGATTGCTCCTATACCAATTTTATCTTATATAGATCCAAAAAGTGGTAAAGATGGTATGTTTAAAAAATGGTATCAAATGTGTTTAAAAACATTTGCTAGCTTATTTTTAAAACTTCTTGCATTATATTTTGCTATATATATAATTGGAAGAATTGGAAAAATGTCAGATATTATAACAGGCGAATATGTGTCAAGTATGATAGTTAAAATATTTATTATGATAGGTGCATTGATGTTTGCTAAAAGTTTTACAAAGATACTTGAAGGTCTAGGAATTAAATTAGATAGTGGATTTCAACTTAACCCACTTAAAAAAATAGAAAAAGAAGCTTTAGGTGGTAAAGCAATGACAGGAGCTATGGGTGGTTTGGTGGCTGCTGCACCTGATAGAATTGCAAGGATGGCAACTGCACCAGGATGGAAAAATAAAGTGAAATCAGGATTAGGAACAATACCAGGATTATTTGGTGGAGCTATTAGAGGTGCAAGTTCAAATGCTGGATTTACTGGTGGAAGAGATAAACAAGCTGAATTTAATAGGAGATTAAGAGAAGGTAGAATAAATGGTTTAAGTAGCGCAAGATCTTATCTTGATTACGCTGGCTCAAAATACGGACTTGATGATGCAACACTAGAAAAAAGAAAAACAATAGACCGTATGAATAAAGACAATATTGATAAAAAAGAAAGAGAAATAGAGGCTATGACTCAATCACTTGAGATGAGTAAAAATGAGCTTAACCAAAGTTCCGCTCCTATAAAGTCATTAAGAACGAGACGTGAAAATGTTAAAAATTCCGCAGAAAAGCTTATTAATGCAGCAGAAGCATTAGCAAGTAAAAAAGCTGATCTTGGAATTGATGCAAAAGAGGTTCAGGCCCTTAATTCAATGAGAAGCGTTATAGGTATGACAGCCAATGGAGAAGCAGACTATGTTAAATTAGGCTTAGCAAGAGCTGGTGAAACTATAACTAATTCAACTATAGCTAAAGCTGAAAAATATATAAATCGTAGGAATTATACTACTAACAGAAATGCAGATACAGCAAATCTTGACTTTTTAACACAAAATCAAGGTGTCAAGTTAGATAGACCTATAGTAATGGGTGAAGGAAAAACACAATATACAATTGAAGAGGGAACTGTCATAGATGGAAATGTAATAGCGCAAGCTAAGGCAGCTCAAGGTAAATATTTAAAGCAGTCAAAGAAAGCCGTATATAATGAGTTAGCTAAAGGTGAAGAATCAGCTTATAATAAGAATGGTACAGATGGAGAACTAAAAGAATTCACGAACTACTATGAAGAGTACGATAAAAATAGAGAAATTGCTAACCAAGAAACAAAGGAATATAATGATAAACACGATGAAAAAATTGGCGGATTTGCTATTAATAGAGATAGAACCGTGACTACATATGATTCTAAAGGTGAAGAAATGACAGAATTTGATAGAGTAGATGCTACAAGCAATGAAATAAAATATGGTGATAATACAGTAAAAATCAGTGGTGAATTATCTGCTACTGAATCTAAAGTTGAAACTATAAATAGAGAAATTGAACAAATTAAAAATAATGCTACCGTTGATTACTATGATGAAGATGGCAAACTTATTAAAGGCGGAAAGATTGTTGAAGCTAAACAATTCCATAAAACTCATAGTCAAGAAACTGAAAGACAATCTAAAATACATGATTTACGTAGACAATTTGGTAGAAATACTAGATGGATGCCACCTGGAGGTGGAGGAAAGAAATAATAAAAAGGGTGTGATACTAAATGAACAATTCATATTTAATTCCGGCAAATTCAAAAAAAAGTATGCTTATGTTTGGACTGTTTAATGGCATAGATTTGGCAATATTTTTAGTAGGATTAGGAATATCATTTATACTTATGATGTTCCTTCCTGTTAAAGATTTTTGGGTAGCAATTTTAGCTATTATGCCAGCTATGATTGCGGGATTTCTAATATTTCCTGTGCCAAATTATCATAATGTTAGAACAGTAATAAAAAATGCTTGGAATTTTTATACAACTAGACAAAAATATATATGGAAGGGTTGGTGCTTTGAAGATGGCGAAAGAGATAAAAAGTAAGTATACAGATGTTCCTGTAAAGAATATTACTAATGGTGTTATTATATTAGATAATAATGATATAGTAACTGGCGTAAAAATAGTGCCAAGAAATATTTTTATACTTGATCAATCTATGCAGGATGCAATTATTTTGAATCTAAAAAACGTTTATAATGCTATAGATTATGAGTTTTGGATTGTAGTTGCAGATAGACCTGTTGATATTAATGTATATTTATCTCAACTTCAAGTTTTATATAACAATCCAAATATAGATACTAAGAAAAGAAAACTAATAATAGAAGATATCAATAAAGCTAATATGTTTACTAATAATAATGTAGTTGATACTGAATATTTCTTGTTATTCAAACATAAAGATTCAGATTTGATACAAAAAAGGATTCGTAATTTGATAAATAATTTTGCAAGTGCAGGACTTACAGCATTTCAAACTAATAATGATGATTTAAGAATGATTTTAGATAACTTCTTAAATGGTGGACAAACTACTAATTTTGGGACGGTGTTATCATAATGGATATAAAGAGTCAAATAGCCCCAAAAGGTTTGGAATTTAAATCAAACGAATTCATTATTAGTGATAAATATGCATGTATTTTAACAGTTATATCATATCCAAAATTTATTTATCCAGGATATTTAAGTAATTTAACAAGTATGTCTGGAATAAAGATAGTAATTAAGCATATACCTTTACCATTTAGTAGTATAAGTAAAATGCTTAATAAGGAATTAGCAGATTTAAAACAGAGATATCAAGAGGAAAAAGATAAAACAGTTCAAGAGAGAATAAGACAAGATTATGAGTCACTTGAAATGTTTATAGGTGAACTTGCTGCAACTCAATCTAAAATATATGATTTTCAAATGCACATAATGATTACCGCAAACAATCAAGAAGAATTAGACATGAAAAAGTTACAAGTAAAGAATTATATTGAAAGCATGGAAATGCGAGCAATACCTTTAAGATTTGAACAAGATAAGGTATTAAAAAGTATATTACCTATATATGGTAAACAAGATATTGAAGATAGAATTGGTACACCAATTCCATCTCCAACAATTGCTGCTATGTATCCTTTTATATTTGATAGTATAAAAGATCCAGGATTATCTACTTTACTTGGAATAGATTTCTCTGGTGGAGTTATTTTATTTAATCAATTCTTATATCAAATAAAGAAGGAACATAATAGAAATAATGCAAATATGATTATTTTAGGTACTAGTGGTAGTGGTAAATCTACAGCAGCTAAGTTACTATTAAGAAGTCATATAAGAAATAACAATCAAATTGTTGTAATAGATCCAGAGGGTGAATTAGAAGATATGGCTCGTACCTTTGATGGAGATTTTATAAGTCTTGGAAAAGGTGGATCATTTGGTATGATAAATCCTCTTGAAGTTGTTGTAGATGCTGATGAAGAGGAAATGAAGCAAGGTCTTGGATATACAGTACTTACAAGGACACTTCAAACTATAAAGGCATTTTTAAAATATTATGATCCTAGTATCGAAGAAGATGTAGTTAATATGTTTAGTGAAGTTGTTCAAGAAACATATAAAAGATTTGGTATAGATTTTAATACTGATTTTACAAAATTTACTTCAGATGATTATCCGACTTTTAAAGATGTTTATGCTACTATAAAAGGTAGAATATTGTCTATGCCTGAAAAAACACAAGAAAAGGATATTCTTGAAAAACTTGAAATAAAAATAAGACCTATAGTTAAAGAATTAAGATATTATTTTGATGGTCATACTACAATTAAACCGCAAAGTAATTTTATAGTATTTAACATTAAAGAAATAATGAATGCTGATAAAAATATTAGAAATGCTTTATTTTTTAACATATTAAAGTATGCATGGGGTCTTACTTTAAATAGTTCAATAAATACAGTTATGATGGTTGATGAGGCACATGTTCTTTTAAGTGGTGGAAATACTTTAGGTGCTGATTTCTTAGCCCAAATTCAAAGACGTGCTAGAAAGTATAATACGGGAACTATTATAATAACACAACAACCAACAGACTTTAGTGACCCATCTGTAATTACACAGGGTAAAGCAATATTCGATAATGCATCATATTACTTAATAATGGGTCTTAAAAAACAAGCAGTAGATGATTTAGCAAAATTAATTGATTTAAATGATAATGAAAAAGAAAGTATAAAACAATATTCTCAGGGTGAAGCATTATTTGTATGTGGATCTAGGCGTATGAGAATTAATGTAATCGTATCAGATGAAGAATTAGATTCATTTGGTAGTGGTGGAGGATTATAATAGGCAAGGAGGTATTTAAATGAATGAAGATATGAAGGAACGTATTCAAAAAAATAATAGAGAAGAATATTTGAGAAATTTAAATGCCTTTAATGAATCTTCACGACTAAATAAAAATGTTAGTGATTATTCATCTTATAGATCATCATTAAATAAAGAAAATTTGAATGATAATCAAAATAATGATTTAAACAACAAATTAAACAGTAATAGAAATAATAATTTAAACAATAATAGTCAACGCATTCCATCTGCAAATAATGTTAGACAAAACAGTATTCAAAATGGAAATCGATTAAATTATAGAAGAAGTAGTGATAAAAATGGGACAATTAGTAGAATAAATAATGCAAATAGAAAATCACAAAGTAGTAATTTAACTAATACTTTAGCTGCTAAAGGATTAGAATCAGTTGGTGTACCACCAGTAGTATCAGATAAAATTGTAAATAGTAAAGTTGGACAAAAGGCAATTAATGAGGTTAAGGAAAATGTACCAGGTTTATCCGCTTTAGATTCTTTAACTGGTGGTAATGAACCTGAACCAGGAGAACAAGGTGAAGGCTTTCAAAACTTTATAGTGCCTAAAAAGGTAAAGAAGAGAGTTCTTATTTCCATGATTCCTATTCTTACTTCTCTTGTTTTTTGCTGCTTATTTATATGCGCATCACAAATATACTTAAATGCAATTTCATTGGGAAATGCTGATTCTTTAACAGATAGTGAAGTAGAGAGTAAAATAGATAAAAAAGGTGATGAAGGCCTTGACGAAGAAAAAAGCGATGAAGATGTAGCATATTTAAATAACCCAACTAACAATATAATATTTATGACTAAATTTAATGAATCAAATTTATTAGCTGTTAATTATTCAGGAAGAAAATATAATGAAGCTGATATAGAAGAATTAGAGGATTTCTATCCTGCTGTTAGTAATAATAATACTAATCTTGCCTATGATTTTTTCTATAAAATGTATAATTTAAATAAATATTATGCACAATTATGCAATAAAAACATTATAGATTTACCTTTATTAATGGCAACATTAAGAATTCAATATACGGATATGAATGCCGTTTTTACTGCAAATCTTGATGAAGAGGATACTAAATCCTATAAAAGAAAACAACCTGTAGAAGAATATAAGTATGATTATGATTGGTCTAATACTAACTATATTTCAACTAAGACTGTAAGTACTCATGATATGGAAATTCTAGTTCAACATATGGTTAATGTTGAACAGACAGGTAGTGGATATAAATGTACATTAGATAGTAAAAATTATAAAGAATTCTTAAAAGAATTTATAGAAAATAAATATTATTTAGATGGTTATAAACCAGGAAAACCAGAAAATTATGTTACAGGAAATACTGGTAATACAGAAAATAAAGAAGATACTAATCCTGGATATTCACAAAATGATTGTAAAAATTGTACAGAATTTACTTCTAAATTTATTACTTGGCTTGTAGGAATTGCCAATGATAATAGTCATGGATATGATCAAATTAATAGAAGTGGTCCAGACTATGATTGTAGTTCTTTAGTATATTTTGGACTATTAAATAATGGATTTAGTACGAATCAAATAGGTGGTTGGGCCTTTAATACATGGGGTGAGGCTGACATATTACCAAAAGCAGGATTTAAAACAATAAAATTTACTAGCATCTCGGCTTTACAACCAGGAGATATATTATTAAGAGATGGTCATACAGAGGTATACATTGGTAATAACTTATGTGTAGGAGCTCATATCAATGAAAATGGTGGTATATATTATGGAAAACCAGGTGATCAAACTGGTAATGAGATAAGTGTACAAAATTGTAGTAGTAACTGGCTTAATGCTTATAGATATAAGGGGTAATTTATATGAATAAGAAAACTAATATTATTTTATTAATTCTAATTGGTGTAGTATTTATAGGCATTATTGTAGTACTAGTAGTAAAAAATTCTTACAAGATTAATATAAACTTAAAAGAAGATATCGTTAAAGTCAATATATTTGATAAAATTGATGTTAAAGACTATATAGTTAATGTTACAGATAATAGAAATAATGATTTAACTAATAATATTGAGATATCTATGGAAACTGATGAAATGGATGAAGTTGATGGAACAAACTTATTTATTAAAAGTTATAGTGACAAAATAATAAAGTATACAGTTTCTAATAAAGGTAATAAAGTATCTAAAACATTAACTATAAAAGTTATTTCTGATCCTAACGATGAAAATTTTAATCCAAACTATGATAATAATACAGAAGTTAATGATTATGATAAACCAGATCAACCTGGTGATACAAATTTCACTCAAGAACAACAAGATTATATAAATTCATTTTTAAATTAACGACATTTTAGAGGTGATAGTATGCTAAAAAAAATCTTTAAATTTTCTATTCCGTTATATATTTTATTTTTGTTTATAATAAATGTATCTGCGTATGAATTTGTAGATCCTAAAAATGAAAGTGAAGTAAATGATAAAATAAGTGAAATATATGATGCAAAAGAACAATATGAAGATTTAGCTGGACATAAAGAAGAGGAGGAAGTTGAGATAAAAACAGGTACTTCAACTTCTTACTGGTGGCCAATAGGTAGTGTGGATACTGTAGAAAATGGTGGTAAAGTTTATGCTACAGGTGATCCAGAAGCAATTTCAATCACTTCTGACTATGGAAGCAGAGTAGATCCAATTACTGGAATTGCGTCTACACATAGTGGTGTGGATATATCAGGCGGAAGGGGCCTAGGAAAAGTAAATGTAATTGCTGCAAAAGATGGAATAGTAGTATATCCAACTAAAAATGTATCTAATAACTGTGTTTCAGGTGGTTCAACTTCATGTGGTTCAGGATATGGTAATTATGTAATAATTCAACATAGTAATGGAACCTATACACTATATGGACATCTATATGAAAATTCAATAACTGTTAAAGCTGGAGATCAAGTAGAACAAGGACAAGTTATAGGTAAAATGGGTAGCAGTGGATATTCTACAGGAGCCCACTTACATTTTGAAGTTAGAGTAGGTAATAATAGTACAAGCAGTACTGAAAATCCATTGAATTATATATCTGCAGATAATCCTAGAGAGGTATCCACTAATGGCGGACAACTTTGGGAATTTTTAAATAGTTGGGAGGGTGGAGATTCAACAAAAGTTGGAGATTCTTATAGAGTATTAGATATAGGTGATGGTGAACGTACTGTTGGTCACGGTGTAACATTGAGATGGAATTCAGAAAAATTCCAAAAATATGGTATTGATGTAACTAAATATGGCGTAGGTAGTACTATTCCAATAGATATCGTTGATAACGTTGAACGTGATATAATTGAAGGTTTAAGATCAAAATTGACAAAAGGGTTAGTTGAAAATTCCATTACTCTAGAAGAAAATCAAATTGAGGCTGTAATATCATGGATGTATAATAAAGGAACAACAACTTTTTCCGATTCTAATTTTTATGGAAATTATAAAAAATATGGTAATACAGAACAATTTAGGGATAATTGGTTTTTCTATGGTATGGATTATAATAGCCAATTTACAACTGGTTGGACTAGACGTAGAAATGCTGAATGGAGTTTATTCCATGAAGGAGTATATGTATTTAACAGGTGATTAAATGAAAGATAAATCAAAATTAACTATTATTATTTTAGCAATTATAACTATTGCTGTTGTACTTATTACTTATTTTATTGATAATAATAAAAAGGAAGAAGAAAATGAAATAAATATAGTTACAAATTATAGTAAATTTTTTACAGTTAATTCGTGCTTATTTAGGAGTGTTACTTATATTTCTTCTAAAGATAGTGATAGTTTACTTAAAGTATTAAGTGAAGAATACAAGAAAAAAAATAATATAACTAGTGAAAATGTGTTAAGCATATTTGATGAAATAGATGAAAATTCTACATTTGAAGCTAGAAAAATGTATGTACAAAAATATAAAGATAACATAGACAGATATTATGTTTATGGAGTAATAACTGATAATAAACTTATGCAAAATTCATCTTTAAATAAAGAAGATACAAAAGATATTTATTTTATTGTATATTTAGATACTGAAAATGAAATTTTTTCTATTGAACCATATGATGGTAATATATTTATAAATGGTTTGGATGGTGAAAATAATGAAGAATAATAATATAAAATATGTTATAATAATAGTTGTTATTGTACTCATATTTGCTTCAATATTTTTACTTTTAAAATCATTAACTAAGAACAAAACTTCAGACAATTTTTTAAAAAATTATGAAGTAAATGAATATATAACTACTTATATTAGTGATGAGGATATGGCTAAAATATATTTAAATGATTATATTCACATTATGTTTTCAGATGTTGAAAGAGCTTATAATTTATTAAATGAAGAATATAGAAATAAAAGATTTGGAAATATTGATAATTTTTCTAATTATGTAAAATCTTTAAATTATAGTTCATTTTCATTATCTAAATATTATGTAAGAGATGAAAATGGATATAGATATTTTGGAGTTTATGATAATAATAACAATTATTTTATATTCGAAACAGATGGTGTAATGCAATACACTGTTTACTTAGATGAAACTACTGTAGAAATTTGGTGATATAATGAAACTAAGGTTTAGGGCAGATACTAAAGATGCAATTATATTTGGAATATTTTCATTAGCATGGCTTTTTGTAGTTGCGCTTGCTGTAGCAAATGTATCTGCATTTATAAATAATGAACCATTTACTATAAATTTTTTATTAGGATTTTTGCCTAAGAATTTGGCTGCAACACTTCTTTTCTTTTTTGCAGGTATAATAGCTGCATTTGCAGGTGTTAAATCTGTGTTTTTAGAAAGGGAAGATGATGCAACGGGTATAGGAATAACAATAGGTCAAAAAAAAGAAAAAAATTATGCTAGATGGGCAAAAGATAGTGAAATTAAAAATGGCCTAGATGTAAAATTAGTTAATCCATTGGCGCCTAAAGCAGATGCAGGTGGTATACCACTTATAATGAATCCTAAAGAAGTATGGGTTGATAATGGTGGATATCACAATATAGTAATAGGATCTACAGGTGCAGGTAAAACTCAAACTACTGTTTTACCAATGGTAAATTTACTTGCAAAACATGATGAATCAATGATTATAACAGACCCTAAAGGTGAAATTTACGAAAATACTGCTAATTACCTAAAAAGTTTAGGATATAATATAGTACTTTTAAATTTCCGTGATCCACAACAAGGTAACTCATGGAATCCAATGTATCTACCATATTCATTATATAAAGATGGTAATATTGATAAATCAATAGAATTACTTGAAGACTTAGCTGCTAACATACTTCATGATCCACAAGCTAAAGGTCAAGATCCATTCTGGGAAAATACATCTGCGGATTACTTTGCTGGACTTGCTTGTGCATTATTTGAGGATGCACCAGCTGATGAAATTAATTTAAATAGTATTAGTTTAATGACTACAGTTGGAGAAGAAAAGTTAGCAAATACAACATATATAAAAGATTATTTTAGTTATAAAGATCCTGCTAGTACGGCATATACAAAAGCATCATCTACACTTATGGCACCTTCAGAAACAAAAGGCAGTATATTATCTGTATTTAAGCAAAAAATTCAATTATTCGCATCACGTGCTAATTTATCAGAGATGTTATCAAATAACGACTTTGATATGAGAGATATAGGTAGAAAAAAGACAGCAGTATTTATAGTTATACAAGATGAAAAAACAACATATCACTCATTAGTAACTATATTCTTAAAGCAATGCTACGAAACTTTAATTTCTGTTGCTCAAGAATCAGGTGGGAAGTTACCTCATAGAACGAATTTTATCCTAGATGAGTTTGCTAATATGCCACCACTTAAAGATGTAACTACTATGGTAACTGCGGCTCGTTCAAGAAATATACGTTTTACTTTTATAATACAGAACTTTGCTCAATTATATGAGGTTTATGGTAAAGAAAATGGTGAAACAATAAAAGGTAACTGTGGTAACATAATATACTTAATAAGTACAGAACTTTCTGCACTTGAAGAAATAAGTAAAATGTGTGGAGAAGTTAAATCCAAAGAAAAGGAAAAGACATCATCTACACCATTAGTAACTGTAAGTGATTTACAACGTTTAAATCAGTGGGAAACCATTATATTAAGACTTAGAACTATGCCCTTTAAGACAAAATTAACTCCATATTTTCAGATGAATTTTGGACATGATTTTCCTAAGGCTACATATCCTAATAGGACAGTAAATCCAGTTAAAACATTTGATTTAAAATCATTTGTAAATAAAAAAAGAGAAGAAAAAATTAGTAGCATGTTAAATGAAAACAGTGATGTGCCAAAAAATATGCCATCACCATTTGGTAACCCTGGAATGCCTTTTAATCCTTTTGGCGGATTTGGTTCTAAGAATAGTGGACCATCTTCAGATGGATTTAATGTGGATGACTTAGTAAAAAGAATAGATGCTAAAATTGCAGAACTTGAAGAAGAAGAAAAACTTGAAAAAGCTAAGTTAGAAGAAGAAAATAATAAAGTAATAGAAGGAAAAATAGAACCTGATACAATTGAAACTATAGATACTAAAGAGGAAATAAAAGATCCAAATTATGTAACTGATGATCAATTTTTTGATGATTTCTTTGCTGATGAATAAACTATTTAACTTTATAATTATAAAATTACCACATATTATATACTAGGGTGGTTATATGATTAACAGTATTTCAGTAGATGAACTCAAAAGATATAATAATGTTAATATAATCGATATAAGAAGTAATGAAAAATTTAATAGTAAACATATACCTGGAGCAATCAATATACCATTGGAACAATTACTAATAAATCCTAATAAATATTTAGATTATAATAAGGTTTATTATATTTATTGTCAAAAAGGAATACAAAGTAGAAAGTTATGCCCAATATTATCTAATAAAGGCTATAATGTAGTTAATATAGCAGGAGGATATGAGGCTTGGGTATTAAGTGAATAAGATAATTAATTTTATCTTATTTTTGTTAAAAAAATTATTAATTAAATAATATATATGATAAAATGTAAAGTATTTTATGGCACATTTTTAGCAAAAAAATGTGTTATAAAATTATTGTGCCAAATTTCTAGCGAGTAA
>CANRAQ010000006.1 GCA_947628725.1 uncultured Bacilli bacterium
ACTAAAAATACCTGTTTTTGCCATATTTTATATAGTATTGTTAAAAATTTACTTCACACTAGAAATTCTAGAACCAAATGTTAAAAATTTCCTATTTTTTTGAAAAAATTTCAGGGAAAAAAAGGAAATCGCTATCTTTTGTAGAATAATATATATGAGGATATATAAAATACAAAGGAGGCATCATATGATAAAAGAAAAAATATATATTACTTTAAAATTTGATTTAATGGTTAAAAGGATATTTGGAAATGATAAAGATAAAGAACCAATAAAAAAATTAATAAAAGAAATATTAAATATAGAAACAGACAAAATAAAAATATTAAATTCAGAAATGATAGGAATACCATATAAAGATAAAAGAATAATAGTAGATTTAATAGTAGAATTAGAAGATAAAACTATAATAGCAATAGAAATAAATACTAATGTAGATGATGAGATAATAAAAAGAAACATATATTATATGTGTAAAAATATAAGTAAAGATCTAGGTCCAAATGAAAGTTATACAAAAATAAAAAGACATATACAAATAAACTTTGATTTTGAAGGAAAACATAGATCAGGAATAGAAAGATATACATTATATGATAAAAATATAAAAAAAGAATTATCAGATGTAATAGAAATAATAAGAATAGATGTTCCATATTTCACAAAAAAATGTTATACTAATAATATAGAAAATTTAGATAGTTTAACAAAATTTATAGGACTATTTGGAGTCAAAACGAGAGAAGAAGCTAAAAGGCTATGTGAAGGAGATGAGTGTATGGAAAAGATATATAAAAAAATAGATGAATTAAATGAAGATGAAGATGTAATAGGTGCATATGACTATGAGTTAGATAAAAAAAGATTAGCTATAGGTCAAAGAGAATTAGGTATGAAAGAAGCCCTTAATAAGACTGTTTTAAATATGTTACAAGAAAATACACCTATAGATTTTATATCTAAAGTAACAGGATTATCAACTCTTGAAATAAATAAATTAAAGTAAAAAATACGCCAAATTAGCGTATTTTTATATTTTTCTATATAACCCAATTGCTTTACCTAGAATAAATACATTATTAAATATAAAAGGTTCCATAGTATCATTTTCTGGTTGCAATCTTATATGATCTTTTTCTTTATAAAATGTTTTTAATGTTACTTCATTTTCCTCTGTCATCGCAACTACTATTTCACCATTTCTTGCAGTATTTCTTCTTTCAACTATAACTATATCTCCATCTAAAATTCCAGCATTAATCATACTATCTCCGCTTACATGTAATGTAAATACTTCTTTATCCTTTGGTATTAAATATGCCGGCAATGAAAAATATTCATTTGGATTTTCTATTGCTTCTATTGGATTACCTGCAGTTATTTTTCCAAGTAATGGTACTTCAACTACATCTTCATTTTTTGGAATAAATTCATTTTCTACCATCAATTCAATAGTTCTATTTTTATTATTACCTTTTTTTATGTAACCTTTATTTGCTAAACAATCAAGATGTGCTTGAACAGTAGCAGGGGATGATACTCCAATATTTTCAGCTATTTCCCTTACTGTAGGTGGATAGCCATGAGATACAATATATGTTTTGATAAATCTTAATGCATCTTCTTGTCTTTTAGTTAGTTTCTCCATTATATTCCTCCTATCTATATACAGTTTAACACAACTTTACAGAAAAGTCAAACATTTGTTCAAATTTTTATATTAAAGTTATTGACACGAACAAATATTCGTGATAATATGGTTACAGAAAGAAGGTAATAGTATGGAAATGATTGAAAGTAAAGGATTAGTAATATTTTTTGTAATAGTATTATGCTTAACGATTATAGGTTCAATTAATACTAAAAAATATGATGAAAGCAATAGTAATAAGGAAAATTATATAATTATGAATGCAAAATAACATTCTGTTATAATTTAGAATGTTATTTTTATTTTAAATATTTTTTTACATAATGCAGGTCAAATAATGTTACAAATATAATATTTATACTAGTTGCTACAATTAAGGACCAAAGACCAATCCTTAAATAAGAAAATATAAATAAACTTATAGTTCTTAAAAACATACCAATTAGTGTGCCTCTCATAGAAATATTTGCTTTATTCATAGATTGTAGTGAACTAGAAAGTGGGGACTGTATATAATGTAAAAGACATATAGGTGCAATCACTTTTATATATTTTACACCTTTAGTAGTATTAAAAAGTATTGATAAAAATTTATTTGGGAAAAATTCAAACACAAATGTTGCTGGAATACCTATTAATAAAGAGAAAAAAATTGCCTGTTTAATTTTCTTTTTTACATAAGTATAATTTTTATTACAATAATTTTTAGATACTATTGGTATTAATGCTTGAGATATCGCTCCTGTAAAAAAAGATGGTAAAAGTACTAACTGCATTACATATCCATTGATTATTCCATATTCGTTTATTATAAAAGTATTTGAATATCCTATTTTCATTAGCACATATGTAATTATAATAGGTTCTAAAAAATATCCTATAGATCCAATTAATCTACTTCCTGTAGTAGGTAATGCTATTTTTAATATAGATTTTATATTATTTTTATTTGGCTTTAAATCTTCTTTTTTACATTTAAAATTAGGAAGTAATATTAAAAATATAATAATGCTTGATAGTTCACATAAGATATTTGATAAAATTATAAACGCTACTACATATTCAAATCCTAACTTTAGAAAATATGGTGTTCCAACAATTATTACTATTAGTTTAACTAAATCTTCAATTATATTTGTAATTACATGTGGCCACATTCTTTCTTTAGCAAAAAAGTAACTTCTAAGACAGTTTGAAACAGTTATAAATGGAAGTACGAATCCAATAGATAATAATCCATAATTTAAAACTGAATTATTTAAAAGTTTAATACTTATATATCTACTTGAAAACATTAAAAATATAAATATTATAAAATCTATTGTAAGTGATATTGTTATAGCAGTCGCAACTAAATTTTTAGTATTGAACTTTTTACTTGAAATAAGTACATTTAACGCTGTTGGTAAACCTAATTGCGCAATACTATTTAGAAGCATAAAAGTAGGCATTATCATAGAATAAAGACCTATACCTGTACTACCAATCGTTCTAGTTAAAACTATTTTTATTATTAAACCTAATAATTTAGTAAAAAAGCCACCTATAATTAGGATAATAGTAGATTTTATAAATTTATTTTTCATAGTACAAGTTTATTCATTACATGGACAAAAATGTATATTTAATAAATTTATTAATTTTTTCTTTAAAAAATTATAAATTTAATATATAATATATATGTCTAGTTAAATTATGGAGGCTATATGGATATAGAATTTAATAGTATAAAAGAATTATATGATAGATTGAGACCAGCACTTAATACAAAATTAACAGAGTTAAAAAGAAATGATTTAGATTATATAAAAGCGGAAGATATATGGAATTATTTAAGAATAACAAAATGGGAGAATGCAAAAAATTTACTTCTATATCAAATGGTAGATGATATACTTAATTTAGATAATTATGAGATAGATGAATTCGTAAAAAATGAAATAAGAAAAAAGGTAATTAAACCTAATTTAGATAGTATGGAATGGAATGATAAGAATGAAGAAAAACAAAAAAACTAACGAAACAAAAATATTTCGATCTATATTAATAACTTTTGCAATATTAATTATTTCTATATCAGGATTGTATTTTGCAATTAAAAATTTAAAATATGGCCTAGATTTACAAGGTGGATTTGAAGTTCTTTATGAAGTATCTAGTATAGATGACTCTAAAGTTACAAGTGATATGGTAAATAGTACGTATAAGATAATAGATAAGCGTATAAATGCACTTGGAGTAAGTGAACCAGAAATATCCATAGAAGGAAATAATATTAGAGTTACAATGGCTGGTGTAACTAACATAGAGGATGCTAGAAAAACTATAAGTACAACTGCTAGTTTGACATTTAGAACACATGATGGTGAATTACTAATGGGTAGTGAAGTTTTAAATAGTGGTAAGGCTACTGTTGGATATAGTGCAGAAAAAGGATATTATATTTCACTTAGTGTTAAGGATAAAGATAAATTTTATAACCAAACTAAAAAAGTAAGTGAAATGGATCAAAACTATATAGTAATATGGTTAGATTATGATGATACTTATAAATTAGAAAGTGTAGTAGATGAAAAAGGTCAATCTAATTATGGTTATTATACAAATGATGAAGTAGAGGGAGAAGATACAACTAATCGTACATTTCATATTTGTGGAGATTTAGTAAATTCAAACTGTTTATCATATGCAGGTGTATCTCAAGGATTTGCTAGTGATGTAATTATTCAAGGTAAATTTACTCAAAAAGAGGCACAAGGTTTAGTTGATTTGATAAATAGTGGTAGTATGCCTACAAAATTAAAGGAAATCTCTTCTAAGACTGTAACTGCATCTTTTGGTGAAAATTCATTACAAAAGACATTTACTGCTGGAATAATAGGTATATTAGCTATCACACTTGTATTAATATTAATATATAGATTAAGTGGATTTATAACTAGTGTAAGTATACTTTCATATGCATTTTTAACTTTATTAATATTTAATTTAGTAGGTGGAAGACTTTCATTACAAGGTATTGCCGCATTTGTAATAGGAATAGGTATAGCAGTAGATTCTGCCGTAATAAGTTTTTCTAGAATAAAAGAAGAATTAAATAAAAATTCAAGTTTAAAATCAGCATACGAAAAAGGAACACATGATTCATTTATATCTATATTAGATGCAAATGTTACAACTTTAATAGCTGCATTGATACTATTTAAATTTGGTGAAAGTAGTGTAAAAGGTTTCTCTACTATGTTAATTATAAGTATAGTAGTAACATTTATAATTATGATTTATTTAAATAGATATTTAATTAAGTTATTCGCATTTTCATCTAAATTTGAAAATCATAAAAATTTATTCATAGGATTTAAAACTAAGAAGAATGAAAGCAAAATTGATTTTGTTAGACCAAAAAATATAGTATTTACTATTGTAGGTTTAATAATAATTTGTGGATTAGCTTTTACATATAGTGAAGGATTAAATTTAGGAATAGATTTTAAAGGTGGATCTACTATAGAAATAAATTCAAAAAACAAATTATCTTTAGATGAAGTAAAAGAAGATATAGTAAGTCTAGATTATGATATAGATTCAATAGATCAGTTAGATGATAGTAGAATTTATGTTACTGTTGGAAATATACTTGATAATGAAGAAACTAATAAAGTAGAAGATTATTTTAATGAAAAATATGAGGCTACTACAAGTATAGGTTCTATATCAAATCAAGTTAAAAAGGATATAACTAAAAATGCTATAAAGGCGTTAATATATGCTTGTATAGGAATGATTATATATATAACTATAAGATTTAAATTTAGTTATGGTATGAGTTCTATAATAGCCTTAATACATGATACATTGATGGTATTAATAGCTTTTAGTATATTTAGACTTGAAGTAGATAGTATGTTTATAGCAGCAATACTTTCAATAGTTGGATATTCGATAAATAATACTATAGTAATATTCGATAGAATAAGAGAAAATAAAACAAAACTTTATAAAGATAGAATAAATAAAGTAGAAGATTTAAAAGAAATAGTAAATTTAAGTTTAAGACAAACTATTTCAAGATGTATTATAACAACATTAACTACACTTTTACCTGTAATAAGTTTAATAATATTTGGTTCACATGAAATATTTAACTTTAATATAGCCTTACTTATAGGTTTAATTGTAGGAACATTCTCAAGTTTATTTATATCTAGTCAAGTTTGGATGACAATAGAAAAAAGAAAGATTGGTAAGAATACTAATAAACATTGGTATGATGAAGATAAACCTAAAAAAGAAAAAGAAGAGTTACCAGTAAAAGGAATTAATTGCTAATTCCTTTTTTTGTATAATATTTATATTTATCAAAAATACAATTAAATAGGTGACTTATGAAAAAAAATAGAATGGAACTAACACTATTTATAAGTGTAATAATTATTTCTTTAATAGGGGTATTAATGATATATTCTTCTTCATATATATGGGCTGAATATAAATATAATGACCCATATAAATATTTAAAAAATCAATTTCTTTTTTTCATAATAGGTATATTTTTGATGATATTTATGAGTAGAATAGATTATAAAAAATATTTTAAATATTCAAATAAAATATTAATAGTATGTATAACTCTTTTAATATTAGTTTTAATACCAGGAATTGGAACTGTAAGGAATGGTTCTAGAAGTTGGTTTGGTATAGGATCATTTGGTATACAACCTAGTGAATTTGCTAAACTTGGTCTTATAATTTTCACATCAAAATATCTATCAAATAATCCTAATTGCATGAAAGATATAAAAAAAGGTGTAATTCCAATATTATTACTTACATTATCTATATTTGGAATAATAATGTTACAACCTGACTTTGGTACAGGAACAATATTAGTTATGACGATTATCGGAATACTTTTTGTAGCAGGATTAAATGTAAAAATATTTGTAAAATTTGGTATTGTAGGTTTAATAGGAATAGTAGTACTTGTAATTATCGCACCATATAGATTAAAAAGAATATTATCATTTTTAAATCCTTGGAGCGATCCACTAGGTAGTGGATTTCAAATAATTCAATCCCTTTATAGTATAGGTCCGGGCGGATTATTTGGACTTGGTATTGGAAATTCTATACAAAAACATTTTTATCTTCCTGAACCTCAAACAGATTTTATATTTTCTATAATTAGTGAAGAATTTGGTTTTATGGGGATAATTATATTATCTATATTATTCATATTAATCTTTTATAGTTGTTTAAAAATAAGTATGAAATGTAATGATTTATTTGGAAAATACTTATCGTTTGGTATAACATTTGGTCTAATATTTCAATCTGTATTAAATTTATGCGTAGTAGTTGGACTTGTACCTGTTACAGGTGTTACATTACCGTTTTTATCTTATGGGGGAAGTTCATTATTAATTTCTATGGCAAGTATGGGTATAGTGTTAAATATTTCTAGATATGAAAAATAAAAATGTGTTTATATTGTAATATAAACATAATAATCAAATATACTTTTATTGAGATGGGTGGTTAAATGAAATTTAAGAAGTTTTTGTTATTTTTATTACTTTTTATTCCTTGTGTAGCCAGGGCTGCAACAGGAGATTATGAGGCTAGTATTGATAAGACATTTTATAGAACTTTAGAAGAGGCATATAGCGCTGCTAAAAATGGAGATACAATAGTACTTAGAGATAATGTAGAATTGGAAGATACATTAGTAGTATCAAAAAATATTACTATAGATTTAAATAATTTCAGTATTTCAAGTAACGAAAAAGTTATATCAGTCGATGGAGCTAAACTTAATTTAACTGGTAAAGGTGAAATATTTGAAAAAAGTCCTAATTACTATGCAGTAACATTAAGAGGCTCTACAAATAGAGCAAACACAAATTATAGTTATGTTAGTGTTGGAAAAGATGTTACTTTAACTGCATGGGCACCAATATTTATAGATAGACTTGGTACAGTAGAAAGAGAAGTATATAATGCAGCATATGGAGTAAATGCTGATATATATGGAAATCTTAATGCCAAAACTGATCCAAGTGGTTCACATGGACTTGGTATATATATAAATGGAACAATAAAAGATAAAACTAATTATCCTAAAATAACTGTTCATGATGGCGCAACAATAAATAGTACTGGTTCAGGTATATATATGGCAGGTTTTGGAAAAATAGATGTGAATAAAGCAAATATAACAGGTGTAGATTCAGCAGCTTCTATAAAATCAGGTACTTTAAATTTTAAAGGTTCAAATCTTACAGCAACTGGTCCTAAGGTTGAACCTCAAGGATCTACTGGTTCAATAAATCCAACAGGTGCGGCTTTACAAATTGAGTCAAATAAAAATTATGCAGGAGACATTTCTATTTCTATAGATAATGATAAATATATAAGTAAAAATTCAAATGTAATAATAGAATATTTAGCTCCTAATACATCTGAAACTAGTGTTACATCATTTGTTATAAAAGATGGAACATTTACTTCACAAGCAGGACTTCCAGTATTTAATTTATCTAGTTCATTTAAACAAAAATTTGATAAATTTATACAAGATGGAACTTTCTCATCAGATGTAAATGAATATTTAGTTGCTGCATTTAGAGAAACTAATAATCAGGCTCCACATAAAAGTTATGGTAAGATATTTTTAATAACTATATTAGGTGCATTATTGATATTTGTTGGATATAAATATATAAAATATAGAAGAAATAGAATTTAAAAATTTTATTTCTTTTTTAATAGTTATGTGCTATAATTGTATAAAGTAGAAAGTGGGTATTATATGAGATGTAAGAATTGCGGAAAAGAAATAGAAGAAAATAAAGTTTTCTGCACAGAATGTGAAAATCAAATGAAAAGAATGTCTTCAAGGGAAGAAGTAAGAGAATTAGAACAACTTATAGAAGAACAAAAAAATATTAATGGTTTAGAGGTAACTAGAGAATTACCTGATTTAAATAGTTTAAAAGAGGAAGAAAAGATAGAAAATATTACTCAAGATAATACTGAAAGTGATATTGAAAAAACTCAAATAATAGCTAAAAGTGATATAGAGGAAAAACATAATGATGTAGTTAATGATGAAGAACAAAAAAAAGATGAAGAAAAAAAACCAAAAAATAATAAAAAAATTATTATAATACTTATATCTATAATAGCTATCATATTTATTGCTTTAGTAGTTGTATTAATTTTATTGTTTACGAATAAAAAAAGTGACGATACTGATAAAAAGGTAAATAAAACTAAAGAAAAAATAGACTATGAAGTAGTTATAAATGATTATGGAAAATCTTTAGAAACTATAGTTAAAGAATATATCGATAAGAATAATCAAATACCAACTTGGCAACAAGTTAGTGAATTAAATACATATGATAAATATGAAGTAGTATGTGAAATACATGATATTTATGATGATGGGAAAGTATATCTTAATTCATGTAAAGTAAATAATAAAGAAACTAAATATTCATATGGAGAGTTACAAGAAGAAAAAGAAGGTAAAAAAATAACTATCTATAGATATGATGAAGAAACTATGGGTGGGAAATTTCAAGTTTATACTAATGAAAATACTAGTGGCTCTGTACAAGTAGGTGTAATTACTTGTAAAACAGAAAATTGTGAATATAAAAATGCATATCAAAAATATGCAGTTGTAAAAGAAGAAAATAAATATTATATATATAATTATGAAAAAGATTCATTAGAATTTGGACCATTTAATGTTATAGATGAATCTAATCTTTCAAGTAGCGTAATAGCAGGATATGATAATGTATTATATGGTATTTATTACAATGAAGATAATTCATATAATATGTATAGTTTATTAGTAGGTAAAACTTTTAAAAATGTAAAAGGTAAATTATCTTCTATAAACTCATCAGCATCTAGAATATATAAATATGGATATGTAATATTTGAAAACAATAATAAATATAATTTCGTTAATTTAAAAACTGGAAATGTAAGTTATACTATAGATGGAATATTAAACCAATCAAGTTTCGTAGAAGATACTAAAAATAATATAGTTTATATACTTTCATATACTAATAATAATTCAGATGAATTTAAAATATATAACAGTAATGGTAAATTATTATTTAATGGAAATAAATATAAAAATATTTCAATTTTAGAAAATTCATTGATGGTTTCTACAGGAACTACTTACCAGATTTATGACTCAAATTTAAAACTTAAAACATCTAGTAAAAAATATAATAAAATATTAAATTTCTATAGTGATTTTATAGTAGTAGTAAATACTGATAATAACTTAGAGATAGTAGATACTAGTGATAAAGAACTTGCTACATTTGATTTGGTTTGGGATGATAGTAGATATAAATTTCATCAATTAATTTCAGGTTGGTACGATAAAGATGGTAAACATGGAATATATTTAGTAGTAGAAGATACTACTATACCATATGGTACTGATGGTAGTGGTTTAGAATATTATTATATACCTAGTACAAAAGAAACTGGTGTTATACAAACTAAAGGTGTTGGTGGATACGCTAAACCTGTATTATACCTATATCCAAGTAAGAAAACTAATGTTACAGTTACATTTGCTAATCCTAATTTATTAACTACAACATATCCTAAATTTAATAATAATTGGAATGTTACTGCTTATCCAAATGGAGACTTATATGATAAAAAAGGTAATTATTATTATGCACTTTATTGGGAAGAAGAAAAAAATCATAATGTAGATTTTAGTGAAGGATTTTATGTAACAAAGGAAAATGCAATACAATTTTTAGAAGAAAAGTTATCTATAATTGGATTGAATGCTAAAGAGAGAAACGAATTTATAATGTACTGGTTACCAGTATTAGAAAAAAATAACAAAAGTTTAGTTTATTTTGAACTTACTAACGAAAGAGATAGTTATAATAAATTAATAATAAATCCAAAACCAGATAGCGTTCTTAGAATTGCTATGCATGTAAAAAAAGTAAACAAAAAAACTTCTATTAAAAAACAGAAGTTAACTACATTTAAAAGGAATGGATTTACTGTAGTAGAATGGGGTGGAGTTATCTATTAATCATAGATAAAATTCATCTATTTCTGCAGTATCTAAGTGATCATTATCATGTATATAAAATATAGTTTTAAATGTATATATTAAATTATCATCATTAGAAAATTCAAGTATGTCAGATAAAGATAATATTCCAACAATATTGTCTTTTTCTTTTACTAATAATCTTTTTATTTTATATTTTCCCATTTTATCTAATGCATCATCTATATTTGATTTTACATCTATACTTATAATATTATTAGTTATGTAATCTTTAATTGGATCACTAGTACTTTTAATAGAACTTATTGCTAGACATATATCCCTATCTGTAATTACACCTACATAGTTATTATCATCTTTTATTGGAATAAAACCTATATTATGTTTTTTCATTAATTTTGATATATCTTTAAAACTATCATTTATATTACCATATATAATATTTTTACTCATTATTTCATTTAACATACAATCACCAATAATATTATTTGATTAAATTAAATATTTATACATATTATTTAGTATGAAAAAAATGCATTTAAAAAAATATAAAAATAAAAAATTTAATATAAATTTTATAATAATATTAATAGTGCTGCTTATAATATCTATATATTTTGTTATGAATATATTTAGTAAGAAGGCTATACCTACTTTTATTGAATATTCTAAAATAGAAACAAAAAAAATTATAAATTTAATAGTTACAAGTACTGTAAATAATGAAATATCTAAAAAAATAGATATGGATAAATTATTTATAATTAGTAGAGATTCTAATAATAATATAAAAACTATAGATTTAGATTCTAGTGTAGTAAATAATTTATTGTATGAAACATCAAATCTAGTAAAACAAAATCTTAATTATTTAGAAAATGGAGAAATAGATAAAATAACTAATTATAGACAAATATTTTCAAATTATGATTCAGATAAATTATATAAAGGTATAATATATGAATTACCTAGTGGAGTTATATTTAATAATATAATACTTATTAATATATTACCTAAAATACCGCTTAAAATAGGTACACTTGGAAATGTATATAGTGTTATAAATACGGATATAGAATCTTATGGAATAAATGCTGCTATGCTTAAAATAAATATAGATGTTATAGCAGAAGTAAAGATACTTCTTCCATTTATTACTGATGAAGTTGAAGTTACAACTAGTATACCTATTGTAGTAAAAATTATAGAAGGTGAAATACCTAGTTATTATTTAGGAGGATATTTAGGTTCTATGACTAATTAATATTTTACATTATTATAAAAATATGTTAGAATATGAATTAAATATTTTTGAGGTGGGTTATGGATAATTATATATTAGGAAAAAGAGACTTTGATCAAATTAAAACTGTTATTAAATTATCAGAGGCTATAGAGGAAGTATATGCAGAATTTTATCAAAGTGAAATTAATAATAAAGAGTTTAATATTAATAGTCTTTTGCTTGCCCTTAATTTAGAAAAATCTAAATATAAAGAATTTAATTTAAATTTATCAAAATGTGTCGCATGGTGTAACTATCTGTTAGAAGAAAAATCATCTCAAAAACATATTGATATATATAAAAGCCTAATGCAATTAGATTATAAAGATAGAGTAATAATGAGGGTTATAAAAATCGTTGCTGACATTATGTATGAAAATAAAGTTAAACAAGCTACAAATAGTGTGAAAATGCAATTAGAAGAAAAAGGTTATTATATTGATGATGAAATTATCAAAAGATATTTATGTAATGATAATATGTTAGAAGATGCAATGCTAATGGATGTTTTAAGGGCATATTTATATTTTTTACAAAATTGTATTGAAGATGAAAAATATAGTGATATTAAAGATTATTTAATTTCTGCTAAATATAACATGTCATTTTTGTTACATGATATAGAAAACCTTTTAGTAGCTAATGATTTTAAAATCCCAAAAGATTTGTATTTAAATTCTAAATTTGTTTCAGATTTATTAAATTTTGATGATGATCATTATAATAGTCATAAAAATTCATATGGAAAAGATCTAGCTTTTGATAATGCCTTAGATCTACTTGAGATAACTGATAGAGAATTTAATGATAAAGAAGGTAAGGTATGCGCTGTTTTAAGAAAATGTATGATTAATGCTTCACTCCTACTAATTAGTGATAAAGATATAGAAAACCTAAATTATTATATTTTAACGCATATTGAGAATCATAATATGTATTATATGAATAGAAAAAATAGTAAATATATTTTATCTGAAGTATTTGGTTCAGTAAGAAAAAATAAAGATATACCAAAAGTAATATCATTAGTTAAAAATAAATAATAAGTTTTATAATTGACCTTATAAAACTTATTATTTTGTGTTATACTATACTTGGTGATAGGATGAAGAAAAAATTGATAATTTTTTTACCTATAATATTGATTATATTAATATTATCTTTATTTTTATCATCAAATAAAAATAAAGAAGCCATAGAAAAATTATATATATCAAGTGATACAAATAGTATATATGTATATGATTTAAAATATGAAAAAAAATATAGTTTAAATAGGGGAATTAGGGTAGATGTATATAAATATAGTGATAAAAAAGATGATATAGTATATAAAAAAATCAAATATGATGATAAATATTATATGATAGATTCATCAAACCTTACAGGTAATAAAAAAGAAATAATAAAAGAAAAAGAAATGTATGTTAGAACTAATCTTACTTTATATAAAGATGATACTTCATCTAAAATTTTATCACTTATAAAAAAAGGTGAAAAAGTAGATATATTAGGGTATGATAAAATATCTAAAGGATATGTAAATAAATATAAAGTTAAATATAATGATTTAGTTGGATATGTATATTCTAAATATTTAGTAAATAATATCGATGATAGCAAAAAATTATATGATGAAAATTCTATACAAAAATATATGGCTAAACAAGGAAATACATTAGGTGGTGGCACAGCAACTAACTTAGATTATTATCCATATGAAAAAGCAAATTTTAAGGATAATAAAATGCCTGATGAGGTAAGAGCGCTTTATATAAATAGTGGAAATATAAAATATATAGATGAATATATAAAAGTTGCAAAGGATAGTAACATTAATGCATTTGTAATAGATATAAAAGATAATACTTCTCCATCATATAATTCACCTGTTATGTTAGAATATTCTAAAACTAATTATGCTCATGCATTAAATGATTATACAGATTATAAAAATTATGTAAATAAAGCAAAAGAAGCAGGATTTTATTTAATTGGTAGAATTACTACATTTAAAGATTCATATTATGTAAATGATAATAAGTCATCGGCTATTAAAGATTCTATGGGTAATCCATTTAGCCATAATGGTTCATATTGGCCAAGTGTGTACGATAGAAATGTATGGGAATTTAATGTAGAACTTGCTAAAGAAGCAGTAAAAGAAATAGGATTTAATGAAATACAATTTGATTATGTAAGATTTCCAGATAGAACTACAAAATTAGAAAAAGATGGTATAATAAATTTAGGTAACACTTATAATGAAGAAAAGGCAGAGGCTATACAGACATTTGTTATGTATGCTTGTGATGAAATACATAGTGTAGGTGCATATGTTTCTATAGATGTGTTTGGTGAAAGTGCATTAAATTATGTAACTGCATATGGACAATATTGGGCAGCAATTTCAAATGTTGCAGATGTTATAAGTGCTATGCCATATCCAGATCATTTTTCTATACATGAGTTTGGAATTAATGAGGTAGTATGGACTGTACCATATAAATTATTAGATACATGGAGTAAATATGTAGTTGAAAAACAAAAAATTATACCAACACCTGCTAAAGTTAGAACATGGATACAAGCATATGACACTAAGAAAACTCCAAGTGTAGTTTATGATGAAAATAAAGTAGCAGATGAGATAAAGGCACTATATGATAATGGTTTAACAGGTGGGTATATGACATGGAATGCAAGTTCAAAAATAGAAAAATATAAATCGATAAGTAATGCGTTTAGGAGGAAATACAAATGATAGAAGTAGGAAATGTAAAATATAATATAATAGAAGACTATAAAAATGGATTTGATAGTGAAGCATTTAAAGAAAAATATACAGATTATTTTGAACCATATGATTATATAATAGGAGATTGGTCATATGGTAAACTTAGACTTAAAGGCTTTTGTACTAAATTAAATAAAATATGCAATAAAATTAATGATATAAAATTTAAAGAAGATTATATAAAAAATCTTTGTAGTTATGAATGTAAATATTTTGTTTTGGAAAAAATAAAATAATTTTAGGTTTTATAAAAATTATTTACAAAAAAATATATGGATGTTATAATTTTGTAAATAAGGTTAGATGTAAAGTAGGTGAGTTATGGGTAATACATTAGATCATAAATGTCCAAGTTGTAATGCTGTATTAAAGTTTAATCCTCATGGACAAAATTGGGTATGTGAATATTGTAAAAATAAATATACAATAGAGCAGTTAGAAGAATATGAAAAAAAATCTAATAAAGTATTAGAAAAAGAACCAGAAGTAAAAAAAAGTGATATAGATGTTTATATTTGCCCAAACTGTGGTGCCCAAATAATTACTGACCCAAGTGTAAGCGCAACTTCGTGTGTTTACTGCAAGAATACTGCAATACTTAAAGATAAGTTGCAAGGTGAATTTAATCCTAATTATGTAATACCATTTAAAAAGACTAAAGAAGATGCTATAGATGCATTTAAAAAACTTGGTAAGGGAAAACCACTTATGCCAAGAGCGTTTAGTAAAAAAGAAAACATTAATGAAATGAGTGGAATATATATACCTTTCTGGCTATACGATTATAATTCAGATGGTGTTGTTGAGGCACATTGTAATAGAATAACTTCATGGAGTTCTGGTAATTATAGATATACTAAAACTGATACATTTTTAGTAACTCGTGGTGGAAATATGTCTTTTGAAAAAATTCCAGTAGATGGGTCTAAAAGATTTCAAAATGATATTATGAATTCTATTGAACCATTTGATTACAATGATATGAAAGAATTTAATTACTCATATCTTTCAGGATTTTTATCAGAAAAATATGATATAACAAAAGAAGAAGCACAAGAAGATGCAATAAATAGAGCAAAAGAATCATTCAAAGAACAGATGAAAAAAGATATAATTGGATATAATTCAACGACTATAGTTAAAGATAATATAAATTTAGTAAATACTAACAGTAGTTATGTATTGTTACCTGTATGGATGTTAAATATTAAATATAAAGATAAAATATATACTTTTGCAATGAATGGCCAAACTGGAAAATTGATAGGAGATATACCAATAGACAATAAAAAAGCAATATTAATTTTTATAATAACATTTGCTATATGTTTCTTAATTGCATTTGTCTTTATGTATATAAGTAGGGGACAAATATGAGAAGATTAAAAATATTATTTATATTTGCTTTATTATTTATTGGTATAAGAAGTTTTAATGCATTAGATACAGAACAAAAAGTACATGATTATGCATTTTTACTTACTTCAGAAGAAGAAGAAAAATTAAATGAGTTGGCGCATGAATTTGTAGATGAGTATAATATGGATATTGTTATGGTTACTATAAAAAATCGTGATTTAAGTCTTTCTACTAAAGAATATGCACAAGATTTTTATGACTATAATAAATTTGGTATAGGTAATACACATGATGGACTTATATTAGTTATAGATATGTCTAGTGATAGATATTTTAAAATATCTACTACAGGTGAAGCAATAAGAATATACGATGATGATAGAATAGATTCAATATTAGATGATATAGAAGATCAAATTGATAAAGATTATGATGCATACTATAAATTTTTTGAAACTTTCATAAATTCTTCATCAAAATATGCTAAAATGGGTGTTCCATCATCAAATGAAAATCTTTATATAGATAAATATGGAGATCCTCATTATAGAAAACAATTTCCTTGGGTTGGTATAACTATATTTTCACTTATTATTTCAATTATAGTTATAGTAGTTTTGTATTTAAAAAATAAAATGGTTAGAAAAGCAACATCTGCAGATGTATATTTAATCAAAAGCACTATTAATATTACAAATAGATTAGATAGATTTTTAACTACCCATACTACTTCAGTTAGAATAAACGATGCAAGTAGTTCATCTGGGCATGTAGGTGGATCTAGTGTTAGTCGTGGTAGTAGTGGAATAAGCCATGGTGGCGGTGGCAGAAGAATGTAAAAGTTAATAAATATTAACTTTTTGCGTTATATGGAGGTTTTATGGATAATCTTATATTAATTAAATATGGAGAACTTACAACAAAAAAAGCTAATAGAAAAGTATTTATAAAATTACTGGCTTCAAATATTAAAAATTTATTAAAAGATTTTGATATAAAAATAAGATTTGATAGAGTAAGAATGTATATAGAATGTAGTAATCCTAATGTTATAGTAGAAAAATTAAAAAATGTATTTGGAATACATGGAATAGTTATATGTCATAAAGTAAATACTAATACTGATGACATAAAAGATAAAGTTATAGAACTTTTAAAAAGTAAGAATTTTAAAACTTTTAAAATTAAAACAAAAAGAGCAGATAAAAACTTTGAAATACACAGTATGGATTTTAATAATATAATTGGTGGTCATGTACTTAAAAATATAGATTGCAAAGTAGATGTTCATAATCCAGATATAACTGTTACAATAGAAATAAGAATGGATGGAACATATATATATTTAAATGAGATAAAGGGAATTGGTGGATATCCTGTAGGTATTCAAGGTAAAGGTATGTTAATGTTATCAGGAGGTATAGATTCTCCTGTAGCAGGATATCTAGCCTTAAAAAGAGGTGTAGATCTTGAATGTTTATATTTTGAATCTCCACCACATACTAGTTTAGAAGCAAAAAATAAAGTAATAAAACTTGCTAGTATAATAAATGAATATTCAGGTAATATAAAATTAAATGTAGTTCCATTTACTAAATTACAAGAGGCAATATATAAAAATGTACCAGAAAACTATGTAATAACTATTATGAGAAGAATGATGTATAGAATTGCTTACAAAGTTTCTTTAAAAAATAAATGTAAAATAATAATAAATGGAGAATCTATTGGACAAGTAGCAAGTCAAACCTTAACTAGCATCAGTGTCATTAATAGTGTTACCAATTTTCCTATAATTAGACCTGTTGCTTGTATGGATAAACTAGAAATTATAGATATCGCACATAAAATAAATACATATGAAACAAGTATTTTGCCATATGAAGATTGTTGTACTATATTTTTACCTAGACATCCAATAATAAATCCAGATATAAATAAATGTATATTATATGAAAAAAATTTTGATTATGAAAGTTTAATAGATGAATGTGTAAATAATATAGAAACTATAACTAATCTAAATGAAACAAATTATAACGAATTTTTATAGTAGTAAAAATTACCAAAAAAAATTTGTATAAATTTTACCTTTGTACACAAATTATAAATGTACAGGAGGTGAAATTATGAATAAAGCAACAAACAAATTCGTTGTACCTGGAGCTAAACAAGCTATAGATAAAATGAAATATGAAATCGCTAGTGAATTAGGAGTTAAAATGGGTCCTGATGCTACTTCAAGAGATAATGGTTCAGTTGGAGGAGAAATCACTAAGAGATTAGTTCAAATGGGTGAACAACATTTAGGTGGAAGCACTTACACAAAATAATGAATAGCAAATAAGCTATTCTTTTTTTCTCTCTAATATTATTATTTGTAAAATTCAAAAGTATATATGTAACAAAAATTTCTAAACATTATTTTATGTAGTGGTAAAAAATACTATAGTTATATTATAATATTTAGTCAATAATAATAATGAGGTGAGTTTATGAATAACAAGTTAGTTGTAAATGGTTCAAAACAAGCTATCGAAAACTTAAAATACGAAATAGCAAATGAACTTGGAATAAAGTTAGGCGCTGATACAACAAGTAGATTAAATGGTACTGTTGGTGGAGAAATGACAAAAAGGTTAGTAAACTTAGGTAAACAATATTATCAAAATGTTGAAAATAATAAAAGATAAGCAATTATCTTTTTTTCTATATATACTATATTATAAAAATATGATATAATATAGTTATTATAGGAGATGCGTTAAATGAATAATAAAAAGGGTTTTATAATTATTTTTTGTATTTTAATTATAGTAATATATTTATATATTTCAAATTTTACTCAATTATTTGAAAATAATAATATTATAAGTTATCTAGTGTTATTGATTGCTATATTATTAGGACTTTATATAATAAATATGATTCACAGTAAGCAAAAAATTAATAATTCTAAAGTTAAAGAAAAATTTTTTAACTTACTTATGAAAAATTCAGATACTGTTTATATAATGTTAAATGCTAAAAATAAAAAAGTTTTATTTCTATCAAATAATGTAGAAGATATATTAGGAATAGAAAATAAAGATGGAAAAGATGATGAAGTAGTATTTAATATATTTAATATCCCAATAATTAAATCAGAATTAAATAATTGGGATGGTAAAGATACATATATAAGTCAAATGTTTGAATACGATAATCCAAAATATAGACATCAAATGTGGCTTAAAATAAAAATATTCTTACATAAAGAAAAAAATAATAGTTATTATATAATAGAAGTAATAGATTCAACAAAAGATCATGATAGACAACATTTATTAGTAAGTCAGGCTAGTGATATAAAATCTAGAGAAATAAAATTAAATGAGATAACAGCTGCTTCTTATGATATGGAAATAAATATAAGTTTAATAAATGATACCTATGATTTAAAATATTTTAAAAAAGATAATGAATATTTTGGTGAAGAAAGACATGGAACTTATAGTAAAGAATTAGAAAATATAATAAATTCTTATATTAATGAAAACGATAAAGAAGAATTTAAAAAACTATTATCGCTTCAAAGCCTTAAAAATCATTTTAATAAATACGAATTAGATTCTATAGTATTCCGCTATAGATTAGGAAATAAAGTAAAAGATAATATATGGCTAGAAAGTACTATATTTTTCCTATCAAATAGACATAATAATAAAGTATCTATTTTAACAAAAAATGTAACAGAAAATGCCGAGAGTATAAGAGAACAAAATGTACTTTTACAAAATGCATTAAATGATGTAAAAATGAAAGATAAAGCAAAAATAGATTTAATAAGAACTATATCTCATGATATAAGAACACCACTAACAAACATAATAGGTTTTAGTGATTCGTTATTAAAAAAAGATTTAGATAAAAGTGTATTAGAAGATGTTAAAAATATCAATTCATCTTCTAATGATATGTTAAATATTATAGATGGATTATTAGATCCTTCTAAAATAGAAAAAAAATTAATAGAAAAAGAAGAAAAACAGTATAATATATTTAAAATGTTCAATAAAGTTGAATTACAAATGAAAGATTATGCTGAAAATAAAAATTTAAAATTAAATATCAATCTAGATAAAAATTTACCAGTAGTACTTTATGGTGATTATAAAAGAATAACTCAAGCAATTATAAATATAGTATCTAACTCAATAAAATATACAAATGAAGGAGAAATCAACATAGATGTTAAAGGTGAAAAAATAGATACAAATGTAAATCTAATTATAGAAATATCTGATACTGGAGTAGGTATGAGTAGTGAAACCTTAAATTCAGTTATAAATAGTAAAGATACAAATACTGGTTTAGGTTCAGTAAAGAATTTAGTTGAAATATTAGATGGTAAACTAGAAATAGAAAGTAAAAAAGATGAATATACTAAAGTTACCTTATCTTTTAAACAAAGAATACTTGAAGATAATAAAGTTAGAGAACTTATGAATAATAACAAAAAAGCAGAAATAATTGATTTAAAAGGTAAAAAAGTATTAGTAGTAGATGATAATAAATTAAATTTAAAAGTTACTAGCAAACTATTAGAAGTATTTAATGTAGATGTAACACTTTTAGAAACAGGTCAAGAATGTGTAGAATTAATAAAATCTGGTACTAAATTTGATATTATAATGATGGATCAGATGATGCCTAATATGGATGGAACTAAAACTCTATCAAAGTTAAAAGAAATAGAAGGTTTTTCTACACCAGTAATTGCTCTTACTGCTGATGCTATGGTAGGACAAAAAGAAAAATATATAGATTCAGGATTCAGTGACTATTTATCAAAACCTATCGATAAGAGTGAACTTGCTAGAATTTTAAAGAAATTTGTAAAATAAATCAAGTGTTTAAAAAAATATAAAAAGCTCAAATGAAAAGTTAAATTTCAGAAAATAGTATTATATAGAATTGTAAGACTAAATTGGTAGAAAAAGTAAAAAAAACTACCAATTTTTTTATAAATATGTTAATATATTACTGAAATTTAAAGTTTCAAAGCACGAAAAAGAGTGTACACTCAATTTTTGTGCACGACTAAATTTCAAATTTAGATGTTTATGATATATTACTTGTATATCAGGTTAAAATAGTTTTAAAGCAAGCTATTTTTTCTTTTTAAATAATTTATCTTTTAAAATAATGTCTTCTTGTTTAATTTCTTTTATATCAAAAAGTTTAATAATTTTTTTAGGCAAGAATATATGCATTAGTGTATAAGGATTATCACCATCTAAAGAATCTCTTTTTACAGAGTTAATATGATTTAACATTAAATTTATATCTTCTTGAGATAGATCATCAAAAGATATTCCTTTAGGGATAAACCTTCTAATATATTCATGATTGTTTTCAATTTTACCTTTTTGTTCTGAATGTCCAGGATCACAATAAAATAGTTTGGTTTCATATACATGATTACCATTGTTTTCAATAATATCTGGTCTAGAGAATTCAATACCATTATCCGTTAGTATAATAGGAAATAATTCATGAAACTTTTCATATCCTAATAATCCTTTTAAGAAACAAAAGTACTGAGATACACTATCAGCATCTTTGGTTTCTAATTTTTGAGCTAACATAAAATTAGAATTTCTCCATAACAATGTAAGTAAGACAGAATTGCCTTTTGTACCTTCAACAGTATCCATCTCAACAATATTATTATTAAAATCATTGTTATTGTGATACTTAATATAGTCTTTAAAGTCTTCGTAAGTACGATTAATTCTAATTTTAGTATCTTTTTTAGTAACATTATTAGTTTTCTTATTTCGTTTCTTATACCTAACTTTTCTAGGTAAATCAAGATTGATGATATCTAAATAACCATTTTCAACATAATTATATAAAGTTCTTTTTCCAACAGGAAATTCGTCCTTATGATTTCTAATAATCATTGAAAAAGACTGCCCGTTCTTAATTTCGTTAGAAACGATATCATTTAAATGCTTAAACTCAGAAGAATCCATATTAATACCTTTTCTAGAATCAGATTTTAATTTTTCATATTTACCTTGAGCATCCTCAGCATAGTAATAATATCTAGTCTTTCTACAACCTTTTCTAGAAGGACAGGTATTACAAACATAAGGTGGTTTTAAAGTTTTTTCACAAATTTTTTCTTTACCATACCAAGAAGTACAATTTTCGATATTTCTATTTTTTAATATTTCATAAGATATAGTTCTAGGTGATTTATTGATATCATTAGCAATTTTAGTGAAAGTCCAATTGTTTTCAATACCTTTTTCAATCTTTATTCTTTTAGACAAATCAAGATGTTTATGATATACATTACAAGTATTTTTTATTTTCAAAATATTTCTCCTTTCTTATAAATACAAGTAATATATCAAAGTATATTATAGATTTAATAAGTAAAAGTACAAGACTGCAATTTTGCCAAATAAAATTATATAATAAAAGTTTTTAATAAAAGATCTTTGATGAACTTATTATCGTTAATCCTTACTAAATTTATTGAAAGACTAAATTTCACGTCTTTGTTTTCAAACGCAATTTACTTTTTCATTTAAGAAAAATATAAAAATTTACAAAAAACACTTGCATTTTTTTTTTTTTGATATTATGGTAGTGGATGATAGGAGAAGTAGATAAGTATGAATAAAAAAGCATTCACATTAATAGAACTTTTAGCAGTAATAGTAATATTAGCCATAATAGCCTTAATAGCAGTACCAATAATAATAAATATAATAAGAGATACAAAAGAAAAATCAAGAGAAATAAGTAAAGATTTATATTTAAATGCAGTAGAACAAACTATATTAAAAGAAAATATAGAAGGAAGTTTAAATCCAAGTTCATGTAGAGTAAATATAGATGGAAATATAGTATGTGATGGAACTAAAGTAAAAATAGAAGTAAATGGGGAAAAACCATGTAAAGGTATAATCACATTAGAAAAAGGAATGGTAACAAAAGAAACATTAGAATATTGTGATGAAAAAATTAATATACAAGAACCAAATGAACCAGAACTAGCAGGAATGACACCAGTAATATATAAAGATAACTCATGGGTTATAGCAGATACATCTAAAGAATGGTATAACTATTATTATCAAGAATGGGCAAATGCAGTAATATTAACAGATGCAGGAAAAGGAAAACAAACAGGGGATAAATTAAACTTGGAAACTGATGTAAAAGCAATGTTTGTATGGATACCAAGGTATGAATATAAAATGGGAGAGAAAGAAAAAGAAATATCAGTAAATTTTATAAGTGGGAAAGGTACAACACCATCTTCAAATGAATATTATGTACATCCCGCATTTACATTTGATGATGATGAATTAAGTGGAATATGGGTAGGAAAGTTTGAAACAAGCACAGATAAGAATAGTACATGTTATAAAACTCCAAACGCTGATAATTGCAATAATGATAAACAAGACCCATATATACTACCAAATGTATCATCATTAAGATATCAACAAATTGTTAATCAATTTGCTACGGCCAAAAAATTTAATACGCTTCTAACGAATGCAGATAGTCATATGATGAAAAATAGAGAATGGGGAGCAGTAGCGTACCTATCTCAATCAAAATATGGAAAATATGGAAATTCAGCATATCAAGAAGCAAATAAAGAAATATATCAAAACAAATCAAATTTATTTATAACAGGAAGTAGTAATGGAACACCTGGACAATCTGAAAAAACAAGTCCACAATATACATATGATGTAGAATTAAATGGAACAGGAGCAAGTACAACAGGAACAATATATGGAATATATGATATGAGTGGAGGGGCAAAGGAAAGAGTAATGGCAAATTTCAATGATGAGATAAGTATATCTGGCTTTGATGAATCATGGTTTAACGATAACGAAAAATATTATGATAAATATACTATAACCTCTATTGATTCATGTACAGATAAAGAATGCAAAGGACATGCATTAAATGAAACAGCAGGTTGGTATGGTGATAGTGCTATCTCTGCTAATTCTATTAGTCCATGGTATGCACGTGGTGGTAATTACAGTAATGGTACAAATGTGGGCGTGTTCTTCTCTAGTTGCAGTAATGGTGATAGTTACAGTGATTATTCACTCTTTGTTGTGCTTGCCCCAACTACTTGATGTGAACGAAGTGAACCGAATTACTTTGAACGCAATAAAAAGGTAAGAGAGTAGCGTTTAAATAAATTATATAAGAATATGTTAAAAAAATGTGGTTAAGACACAATTAACCCGATATAATAAAAGTTAAGGATTTTCTTTAACTTTTTTTGTTAACTTTTACCATTAATTTTGCTATAATTATAATGGTGATATATATGAGGAAAGATAAACCTAATATTACATATGATGAATTATTTGATAAAATATCAGGATATATTACTAATAAGTCTGATAGGAAAATGATAACAAAGGCGTATCTTTTTGCATTTGAAAAACATTTTGGTCAAAAAAGACATACTGGAGAAGACTATATAACACATCCTTTGAATGTAGCATATATATTAGCTGAAATAAATGCAGATCCACAGACAATATGTGCTGCACTTTTACATGATACCATTGAAGATTGTGATGTAACAAAAGAAGAACTTGCAAATGAATTTAGTTTAGAAATAGCGTCTTTAGTAGATGGTGTAACAAAAATAAATAAATTAAATTTTACAGGAACTAATGAAGCAATACTTGCTAATCATAGAAAAATAATAGTAGGTCTTACAGAAGATGTAAGGGTTATAATAATAAAATTAGCTGATAGACTTCATAATATGAGAACTTTATGGATACTAAGTGAAAAAAGTCAAAAATCTAATAGTAAAGAAACATTAGAAATATTAGTTCCTATTGCTCATAGACTTGGTATGAATAAAATTAAAAGTGAGTTAGAAGATTTATCTTTAAGATATTCTAGACCAGATATATATTTTTCTATAGTAGAGAAACTTAATCAATCTAAATTAGAGAGAAATACAAATATAGAATTAATGAAAGAGTCTTTAACTACACTTCTTAATAATCATGGTATTAAACATAAGATAAAGGGAAGAGCTAAAAGTATTTATAGTATATATAAAAAACTTGATACAGGTAGAAGATTTAGTGATATATATGACTTACTTGCCCTTAGAATATTTGTAGATAAAGAACAAGATTGTTATCAAGCATTAGGTATAATTCATTCTAAATATAGACCTATACCTAAAAGATTTAAGGATTATATTGCTATGCCAAAAGAAAATGGATATCAGTCACTACATACTACAGTTTTTGGTGAAAATGGACAGTTATATGAAATACAAATTAGAACATATGAGATGGATAAATTAGCTGAATATGGAATTGCTTCACACTGGTCATATAAAGAAAAAGGTAAAACTATAATGCAATCAGCTATGGAAGAAAAATTACAATTTTTTAGAAGTATAATGGAACTATCTAAAGAAGAAGAAAATGATGAATCTTTCGTAAATAGTGTTAAAGATGATGTATTAAATAGTATGATATATGTATTTACACCTAAAGGTGATGTAATAGAATTACCACTTGGTTCAACTCCTATAGATTTTGCATACAGAGTACATAGTAAAGTAGGAGATTCTATGATAGGCGCTATAGTAAATGGAAATATAGTACCATTAGACTATAAATTACAAAATAATGATATAGTAAAAATAAATGTAAATAAAAATTCTTTTCCATCTCGTGAGTGGATTTCTATGGCCTATACCGCACAGGCTAAAAATAAAATAAAAGCATATTTTAATAGAATAGATAAAGAAGAAAATCTAAAAAAAGGCGAAGAATTATTATTAAAAGAATTAAGAAAGAAAAAAATTGCATCTTCTGATTTTTATAAAGATGAAAATATTGACAAAATATTAGATGAATTACATATTGGAGATTTAACTGAATTATATATTAATATAGGTAATAATAAGATAAGTCCTACATCTGTAGTTAATATTATAAATGTTGAGGAACTTACAAAAGAACAGTTATTATTAAATAGAGTAAAAGCAAATCAAGAACAAAAAATAAATGTAAAAAATGATATTATAGTAGAAGGAATAGATCAAATAAAAGTAAATATTGCTTCATGTTGTAAACCTATACCAGGGGACAGTATAGTAGGATATATAACTAAAGGTAATGGAATTAGTGTACATAGAAGTGTTTGCCCAAATATAAGTGATTTAGATGAAAGATTGATAGATATATCATGGAATAGTAATATAGATAAAAAATATTCTACAAGTCTATTAATATACGCTAGTGATAATAAAAATGTTCTTGTAGATGTAATATCAAAAACAGCCTCATCAAATATTTCTGTACAAAGTATAAATAGTTTAAATTCAATAGATAATTATATGTATGAATTAGTTATACTTATAAGTGATACAGATAAATTACAAAAGTATATTAATGATCTTGAAATGTTAGATAGTATAATAAAAGTAGAAAGGCTAATAAAATGAGAATATTGGTACAAAGAAGTTTAAATTCAAGTGTATCTGTTAATAATAAAATAGTTGGTTCAATAGAAAAAGGATTAGTATTATTTATTGGATTTACAGATACTGATTCAAGCAAAGATATAGATTATTTAATAAATAAAGTTTTGAATTTAAGAATTTTTGATGATGAGAATGGGGTCATGAATAAATCAGTTTTAGATGTTGGTGGACAAATATTAAGTATTTCACAATTTACTTTATATGCTGATACTAAAAAAGGTAATAGACCAAGTTATATTAAAGCATTAAAAAGTGAATATGCAATAAAATTATATAAAGAATTTAATGATAAATTACAAAAACATATTAAAGTCGAAACTGGTATATTTGGTTCAGATATGAAAGTAAATATAATAAATGATGGTCCAACAACTATAATTTTAGAAAGTGGGAATTAAATATGATAAAAAATAAATTAGATTTTAAATTAGTAAATATTGCTTTAATAGCCTTAATCGTATTTTTACTATATATGACAGGTAATTTATGGACAGGTATATTAAATAAACTATTTAAAATATTATTACCAATATTAATTGCGTTTGCTATTGCATATGCATTGCATCCTTTTTTAGCAAAAATGCAAGAAAAGAAAATACCAAAATGGTTAGGAGTAACTATAATAATAGTTATAATATTAGCGTTAGTATCTATAACACTATATTTAGTTACTACAGTTATGATTAGTCAGTTAACAAGTCTATTTAATAATATTATAGCCTTTATAGGAACATTAGGTGAGTCTAACTTTGATTTTAATGTTGCTGGATTAGAGACTAGTTTATCTGATACTTTTAAAACAATATTGACAAATGTTGGAACTGTAGTATCAGATGGCGCTATTAATTTAATAGATTCATCTTTAAGTGTAATATCTAATGCATTAATTGTATTTGCCGTATTTATATATTTCTTAATAGATATGGATAAGATAAGAAATGAAATAAAATTATTCTTTAAAAGGAGAAATAAAAAGACATTTTTATTCATTAGAACACTTGATATAGAAATGAAAAAGTATTTAACAGGATTAGTACAAACAATTATAATTACTATAGTAGAATATAGTTTGGCTTATACATTAATTCAACATCCAAATGCAATATTATTAGGATTTTTAGCCGCAGTTGCGTCACTTATTCCTTATTTTGGAGGAATAGCCGTAAATATAATTGCCGCAATAACTGCAGTAGTTGTATCTCCAACACTATTAGTAAAGACAGTTATAGTATTTGTAATATTAAGTGCGCTTGATAGTTATGTAATAAATCCAACTGTATATGGTAAAACTAATTCAATACATCCATTACTTACAATTATTTCACTTTTTGCAGGTGGTATAATATTTGGAATACTTGGAATATTTATTTCATTCCCACTTACAATATTAATTATTACTACATATAAATTTTATAAAGAAGATATAACTAAAAATATTAAAAAAGTAAAAAATAGCGATGGATAAAAATAAAACTATATAATTATTTATTATAAATTAATTGAAGACATCTGGTAATATGTCAAGATAAAAGTTATGGAAGTTTTTAAATAATTTCTCCCTTATCAAATAAATTATTC
>CANRAQ010000007.1 GCA_947628725.1 uncultured Bacilli bacterium
TTCCTCCTTTCTTTTTAGTAATTCGACTATATAATTATACTATCAAATACACTTTTTGTCTAGTCGATTGTTTTTTTATATTGATAAAATAGATTAAATGTGGTATTATTTTAATAGGATGGTGATAAAATGAAAAGTGGTTTAAAAATTGGAATTGTTGTAATAGTAATAGTTGTATTATTGGGTATAATGATTGGAAGTAATTATAACTCATTAGTTAGTAAAGAAGAAAAAGTAGATAGTGCTTTTGCAGATATATCTGTACAACTTGAAAGAAGAGCAGACTTAATACCTAATTTAGTAAGTACAGTAAAAGGATATACATCTCATGAAAATGAAGTAATAGAAAAAATTACTACTGCAAGAGAAAAATTACTAGGCGCTAAAACAGTAGATGATATGTCAAGCGCAAATGATGAATTGACTTCAGCTTTAAATAACTTATTTGTAATAGTTGAAAATTATCCTGATTTAAAGTCAAGTGAAAATTTTATTAATTTACAAGATGAATTAGCGGGAACAGAAAATAGAATAGCAGTATCTAGAAAAGATTATAATGACGCAGTTAATTCTTATAATACGGCAATTAAAAAATTTCCAACTAATATTTTAGCAGGTATGTTTGGATTCGATAAAAAAGAGTACTTTGAAACTAGTGAGGGAAAAGATGAAGTTCCTGAAGTTTCATTCTAATAGGATTATTTGTTTAATCCTTATCTTTTTATTTATAACTTTTATACCAAATGTAAAAGCAATAGTTAACCCAACAAGTAATTTTTATATAAACGATTATGCAAATATAATAGATAGTGAAGTAGAAGAATATATACTTAATAAAAGTGTTGCTTTAAATAATGTAGATGGAACACAAATCGTTGTAGTTACTGTGCCATCATTAGATGGAATGTCACTTGAAGATTATTCATTACAATTATTTAGAAATTTTGGTATAGGTGATAAAGAAAAAAATAATGGATTACTTCTTTTAATTGCCTTAGAAGAAAGATTATCTAGAGTTGAAGTAGGGTATGGACTTGAAGGAATACTTCCAGATGGAAAAACAGGTAGATTTCAAGATGAATATATGATACCTTATTTTAAAGAAAATAATTTTAATGAAGGTATAAAAAATGGATATGATGCATTTTATAGCGAAATAGTTAAATTAAATAATTTAGATTTAGAATATAGTGAACCAACTCATGTAAAAGACAATTCATCAATTTTTGTTTTTATTGGTATTTTGATAGGTATATTTTTAGGAGCATTTGCTAGACTTAATAAAAAAAGAGATATAGTCTCATTAATATATATAATCTCATTTTGTATAATATTCTTTATTGTACCAAATTTGATTGGAGCATTAATTGCTAGTTTAATTGTATACCTTCTTATTGCATACTCAAGTATGGATTCTTTCTTTTTCATTGGTGGAGATTCTGGCGGTAGTTCATTTGGTGGATTCAGTGGAGGAGGAGGTTCTTCTGGTGGTGGAGGAAGTTCCCGTGGCTTTTAAGCAAAGAAATTTGCTTTTTTTGTGAAAAAAAGAAAAAGACCAAAGTCTTTTATCTGTTGTAATATTCAACTATTAGTGAATCATTAATTTCACCAGTTAATTCAGTTCTTTCTGGATATCTTACGAATGTACCAGCCATTTTAGCATCATCATAAGTTATAAATTCAACACGTTTAGATAATGCTTCTAATGAAGACTTAACTACTACTAGATCTCTATCAGATTCTTTAATAGATATAACATCACCTGGTTTACATCTATAAGATGGTATATTAACTTTTTTACCATTTACAGTTATATGTCCATGATTAACAAGTTGTCTAGCACCTCTTCTAGTTGTAGAAAAACCAATACGATATACCAAGTTATCTAATCTAGATTCAAGTAATTTGAATAAGTTTTCACCATGTACACCTTTCATTTTACCAGCATCTTCAAAAGTTTTTCTGAATTGCTTTTCGTTTAAACCATACATAAATCTAACTTTTTGTTTTTCTTGTAATTGAACACCATAGTTAGATAATTTTTTAGCTTTTTTACTACCATGAATACCTGGAGCATAAGGCTTTTTAGCTAATTCTTTACCAGTTTCTAAAGTAGAAAAACCTAAACGACGGCTTACACGATAACTTGATTTTGTGTATCTTGCCATAATTTTCTCCTTTCTTACGAAAAGATTGCTTTATTGCCTAATTATAGGGTGTTCATTTTAATATGTTCGCCTTGCAGCATATAGCTACTTATAAACCTTTTGGAATAAACACATTATAATTATCAAAAATTGCTGCATTCATTTCGCATGTTTAATTATATTATTAATTATATGATTTGTCAAGTTTTTTTAATACCAGGGCGTGAGCATATTATCTAAATTTTATTCGTGTATAAAAAAAGAGAAATAAATTTCTACTTTAATTTTTTAAAGATAAATTCTTTTGTTTTATTTTTTCGATATTTTCTGCAAGCGATTCACACAATTCAGAATCTTTACTTTCAATTACAATTTTTCGTAGTTTTTCAATATTTGCACCTTCCACATTACAAGCAAATTTACAACACCAGTAAGGGCTTTTACTTTTTAACACAACTTGTTCTAATTTTTCAATGTTAGCATTTTTTACATTACAAGCAAATTCATAACACAAGAAAGGATCATTACTTTTAATTACAACTTGTTCTAGCATTTCGATGTCCACTTCTTTTAAATCTTTTACATTTTTAGCAAATCCACAACACAATTCAGGATCATTACTTTTAATTACAATTTGTTCTAGTTCTTTGATGTCCGCTTCTTTTAAATTTTTTACACCTACAGCAAAATGATAACACCATTTAGGATTTTTGCTTTTAATTACAATTTGTTCTAGTTCTTTGATGTCCGCTTCTTTTAAATCTTTTACATCTCTAGCAAAATGATAACACAATTCAGGATTATTACTTTTAATTACAATTTGTTCTAGTTCTTTGATGTCCGCTTCTTTTAAATCTTTTACATCTTTAGCAAATTCATAACACAATTCAGGGTTTTTATTTTCAATTACAATTTGCTCTAATGCTTTCTTGTTAGAACCTTCTATATTTTTAGCAAACCAACAACATAATCGTGCATTTTTTATATGTAAAACCATTTTTTCATGCTTGTCGACAACATATTTATCACCATTATGTGCTTTAGACATTTTTATATTTTTCATTAGTTTAGCACATTTTTTATTTTCATACTTACCGTAATTGTCATACATATATAAACCTCCTCGTATGCCGTTATTGTAACACATTTCAAAAAGTTTTACAACATATTAAGAAAAAAACTATTATAAGTCATAATAGTTTAATAATTATTTTTTAAAGATAAAATCTTTTGTTTTATCTCCTTAATACTTGATGAAGTTTTATTTTCTGAACAATAATTTTCATCATTCATCACAACTTGTTCTAATTTTTTAATGTTAGCGTTTTTAACATATATAATAAATTTATAACACCATATTGGATCATTGCTTTCTACAACAGTCTGTTCTAATTTTTCAATGTTGGCGCCTTCTACATTACAAGCAAATTTATAACACCATTTAGGGTCTTTACTTTTAATTACGACTTGTTCTAATTCTTCGATATTGTTTTTTTTAGCCAAATTTTTAGCCAAAGCCAAATTATAACAAAATTTTGGATCATTACTTTTTATTATAATTGGTTCTATTTTTTCAATGTTAGCACCCTTTACATAACAAGCAAATTTACAACACCATTTAGGGTCTCTACTTTCAATTACAACTTGTTCTAATTTTTCAATGTTAGCGCCTTCTACACCACGAGCAAAATCATAACAAAAATATGGATCTTTACTTTCTAATACAACTTGCTCTAACATCCTAATATTAGTTTTTTTTATATTTTTAGCAAGTTCACAACATTGAAATGGATTTTTATTATCAATTACAACTTGTTCTAATGCGTTAATATTAGTTTTTTTATTAATATTTAAAGCAAAGAGATAACACCAGTAAGGGTCTTTACTTTCAATCACAATTTGTTCTAAATCTTTAGTATTATCGGTTTCTATATCACGAGCAAACCAATAACACCATTCAGGATCTTTACTTTCTATTGTAGCTTGTTTAAGTGCATTAATGTTGGCGTTTTCTACATCACGAGCAAATTCATAACAAAGAAATGGGTCTTTACTTTCAATTATAACCTGTTCTAAGGCTTCGATATTAGCGTCTTCAACATCACAAGCAAAGTAATAACATAATTTAGGATCATTACTTTCAATTACAATTTTTTCTAAAGCCTCAATGTTAGCGCCTCTTACATCACAGGCAAAGTGATAACATAATTCAGGATTTCCTAAACGTAAAATATCTTTTTCAAAAATATAAATAGTTAATTTATCACCATGTTTATCTCTAAATGTTTCTATTTTTATTTTTAAATTATATATGTCATCTATGTTTGAACTCATGAATAAAACCTCCATATGCCGTTATTATAACATTTTGTTTATTTTAAAGCAAATGTTATATATAATTTATTATGTTTTTTCCACACCTATAACACAATCTTCAATATTAATAAAAATATTGTCGATTTTTTAAAAATATGTGATATAATTATAATAGGTGATTGACATGGATAATCTAACACTTATTATGTTTACACTTTTTGTTATATGTGCTGGGTTAGCTATTGGAGTATTAAATTTTGTTCAAAGTAGAAAGATAAAAAGGATAAAAAGAACTTTAGAATCTTTAGAAGTGGAAAAAAATAAACTTGCTACTTCTCCAATTGTTCCAGAACTTGCTAAAGTTGAAACATATTTAAATAATGAAAAATTAAAAGCTTTATATGATGAGTGGTCTAATAGATTAAAGCAGATAAAGGAAGTACAAATTCCAAAATTATCAGATATGATATTGGATGCTGAATATTCATTATCTCAAATGGATTATAAGAGTACTACATATAAAATCGCAAAATTAGAGATGGAATTGTATAAAGTTAGAACAAATTCAGAATTTTTATTTGGTGAAATAAAGGATTTAACATCTAGTGAAGAGAGAAGTAGAACAGTAATAACTACATATAAGGCACGCTATAGAACCCTTTATCAAAAATTTACAGATTCTAAAAGTGAATATGGAAAATATCAAGATATTATTAATAATCAATTTGAAGTTATCGCAAAGAAATTTGAAGAGTTTGAAAATTTGATGGACAATAATGATTATACAGAAATTCCAAATGTATTAAATAAAATAGATGAATTGTTAAATCATATAGATGTTGTAACAGAGGAAGTACCATCAATTGTACTTATGATAACGAGTGTACTTCCACATAGAATAGAAGAAGTTTTGAATACATATCATAAAATGGTTGAAGATGGATATCCACTTAATTATTTAAATGTAGAATATAATGTATCTGAAACTGATAAGAGAATAAAAGAGATAGATGAAAGAACAAAAAAATTAGATATGAATGAAAGCCTAATGGAGCTTAAGGCTTTAATGGAATATTATGATTCATTATTTAATGATTTTGAAAAGGAAAAACAAGATAGAAAAACATATGAAGAAAAATTATTAGCTTTTAATACTAAACTTACTAAAATGAATAGTGTGGTAGATGAAATATTCAATCAATTGGATGATATTAAAAACATTTATAATTTAAAAGATGAAGATATAACTGAACTTAATAATGTAAAAAATGAAATTGGAGAATTGAATACTAATTTTAAAGTACTTCAAGATCACACTAAATTTAACAGTACATTTGCATTTTCTAAATTAGTTAAAGAAATAGAGGCATTATCTAGTACTTTAGCAAATTCTCAAGAAAAATTTGAAGGTGTATTAAATGAAATAGGTAGTATGCATGATGATGAACTTAGGGCTCGTCAACAATTAGAAGAAATAAAGATGATACTTAAGGATTCAAAAACTCAACTTAGAAATTATAAATTACCTTTCATACCTGATTCTTATTATGTAGAATTAGATGAAGCAAATACATCTATTAGAGAAATAGTAAAAGAATTAGATAAAAAGCCAATAACTATAGAAGTTTTAAATACTAGAGTAGATACTGCTCGTGATTTAGTTTTAAAATTATATACTAAAACTAAATCTATGTTGAAAAATGCTATGTTTGCTGAAAAAGCAATTATTTATGGAAATAGATATAGAAGTAGTATAGATGGATTAAATAAAGAGTTAAGTGCATCAGAAAATTTATTCTTAAAGGGTGAATATAAAAAATCTTTTGAAATAACTGTAAATGCTCTTAACAAAATTGAACCTGGAATATATAATAAAATATTAGAATTATATAGTTCTAAAGAACATTAAAGTATTAACAAAAATAAAAAAGTATGTTAAACTATATAGGAACTGATTAAGAGAACTATTAGCTTTACATACTTTAATAGTCGTCTTAATTAAGCTTCAAATTTATGGAATTTCTATTGAAGCTTTTTGTTTTAATAAAGATTGGGTGAAATAAATGATAAATATAAAAGAAAATGAAAAATTAAATGTATTAAATCATAGTTGCGCACACTTATTAGCTCATGCGGTTAAACATCTATATAAGGATGCTAAATTTTGGGTTGGACCAGTAATAGAAAGTGGATTTTATTATGATATAGATTTAGGTGATAAGGTATTAACAGAAGATGATCTACCACAAATAGAAAAAGAAATGAAAAAAATATCTAAATCAGATAAATTAATAAAAAGGATTGAATTAACAAAAGAAGAAGCACTTGATATGTTTAAAGATGATCCATACAAAATAGATTTAATAGATAGAATGGATGAATCAAGTACTATTATAAGTGCTTATAAGCAAGATGATTTTATAGATTTATGTCGTGGACCACACATGAATACAACTAAAGATATGAAATATTTTAAATTGATAAAAGTTAGTGGTGCATATTATAAAGGTGATTCTAAAAATAAAATGCTTCAAAGAATATATGGCGTTTGTTTTGAAACAGAGGAAGATTTAAATAATTATTTAAATGAATTAGAAGAAGCAAAGTTAAGGGATCATAGAAAAATAGGTAAAGATTTAGATATATTTATGTCACATGATTTAGTAGGTAAAGGTATGCCTTTATGGTTACCAAATGGGGCAATTATAAGAAAACAATTAGAAAACTATATATATGATAAAGAAAGAAAAATGGGATATTTACATGTATATACTCCATGTGTTGGAACTGTAGATTTATATAAAACATCTGGACATTGGGATCATTATAAAGAAAATATGTTCCCATCTATGAAAGTTGATGAAGAAGAGTTTGTATTAAGACCAATGAATTGTCCACATCATATGTTAGTATATGGAAATGAAATTCATTCATATAGGGATTTACCTATAAGAATTGGTGAATTTGCTACTGACTTTAGATATGAGGCAAGTGGGGCAGTTAAGGGACTTGAAAGAGTTAGATGTATGTGTCAAAATGATGCTCACCTTTTTGTAAGACCTGATCAAATAGGGGAAGAATTTAAAAAAGTAGTTGAACTTATATTAGATGTATATAGGGATTTTGGAATAAAAAATTATAAATTTAGATTATCTATGAGAGATCCACTGGATAAAGAAAAATATTTTGATGATGATGACATGTGGAATGAGGCTGAAAATAAACTTAGAGAAGTATTAGATGAATTTGGGTGTGAATATACTGAAGCAATAGGTGAAGCAGCATTTTATGGACCAAAATTAGACGTCGAAGTAAAACCTGCTGTTGGACCAGAAGTTACACTTTCTACTTGTCAATTAGACTTCTTGCTTCCAAGAAGATTTGAACTTACATATGTAGATAGTGATGGTTCAAAAAAGACACCTGTAGTTTTACATAGAGCAATTTTTGGAACATTTGATAGATTTACTGCATTTATATTAGAGGAAACTAAAGGTGCTTTACCATTATGGCTTTCCCCAATACAGTTAAATGTTATACCAGTAAATAATGAATATCATTTAGAATATGCTACAAAAATTTATGATTTACTAAAAGAGAAAGATTATAGAGTACAACTTGATTCAAGAAATGAAAAATTAGGTTATAAAATGAGAGAGTCAGTTATGAAAAAAATTCCATATTCTATAATAATTGGTCAAAAAGAAGTAGATAGTAATACTATAAGTTATAGAAAATATGGTAGTGAGGAAACAATTACAACTAATTTAGAGGATTTTAAAAATTTAATAGAAAATGAAATAAAATTATGATATAATTAAATTGTAGAAAAGAGGAATGTTATGGAATTAAAAGGTAGTAAGACTTATGAAAATTTAATGGCTGCTTTTGCAGGTGAGTCTCAAGCAAGAAACAAATATACTTATTTTGCAAGTAAGGCTAAAAAAGATGGATATGAACAAATAGCTGCAATATTTGAAGAAACTGCAAATAATGAAAAAGAACATGCTAAGATGTGGTTTAAACTATTAGAAGGCGGAGATATTAAATCTACTGTAGAAAATTTAAAAGCTGCTGCTGATGGTGAAAACTATGAATGGACAGACATGTATGCAGAATTTGCTAAGGTTGCTCGTGAAGAGGGATTTAAAGATATAGCTATTAAGTTTGAAGGAGTAGCTAAAATAGAGAAAGAACATGAAGAAAGATATAGAAAATTATTAAAGAATATAGAAGATGAATTAGTATTTTCTAGTGAAGGAGACTCTATTTGGATTTGCCGTAATTGTGGACATGTAGTTGTAGGTAAAAATGCACCTAAAGTTTGTCCAGTTTGTGCACATCCACAAAGTTACTTTGAAAGAAAAGCACAAAATTATTAGAATTATGAACGGTATTAAATATTTGATACCGTTTTAATGTGTTTTAAATTAGATATTATTGACTTTTTCAATATAAATGGTATAATTAATTATAGTTTAGAATGAAAGTAGGGGTATGAATGAATAAGAATCTAATTTATAGAATTGTAGGAGCACTTTCATCTGCATTGATAGTAGTGTCTGTTTTTTTGACATATTATAGTGTGTATGATTATAATTATAGTTTATGGACTAAAAATGGTGAAACAAGTTCACTATATTTACCAATAATGATAATAGCATTTGGAGTTATTGGGATAATTTTATTTGCAACAAATTTTAAAACTGAATTTTGTTATGCAACTACAGGAGCCATTTTATTTTATGTCATATCAGAAACGTTTAATTATATTAGACAGGGATCTTTTGGTAGTCTAAGTATTGGCTATTATACTTTATGTATAGGATGTGTAATGACAGGTATAATGACGTTTGTAGTAACAGCAAAAAATAAAATTAAAAGGATTGAACCAATTGATTCAACTGCAACAAATGAGACAAATAAAATATATGATACAGTTAATATAATTCCAGATCAATCAAATTCAAATAATAAAGTTGAGCCAATACCACAAGTTTCGAGTGACATATTTAATTCTCCTATAGTGGAGCCATTAAAAGAAAATCCAGTATTGGGTGGATTAAACATACCAGATTCACCAATAAGTGAATCAGTAATGCCAACAACACCAGTAGAACCAATAAAAGAAAGCCCAGTATTAGGAGGATTAAACATACCAACTACACCAGTAAGTGAGACAGTAATACCAACAACACCAGTGGAACCAATAAAAGAAAATCCAGTGTTAAGTGGATTAAATATACCAACTGCACCAATAAGTGAACCAGCAATACCAACAACCCCAGTGGAACCAATAAAGGAAAATCCGGTATTAAGTGGATTAAACATACCAACTGCACCAATAAGTGAACCAGCAATACCAACAACACCAGTAGAACCAATAAAGGAAAATCCAGTATTAAGTGGATTAAACATACCAACTGCGCCAATAAGTGAGCCAGTAGTACCAACAACACCGGTAGAACCAATAAAAGAAAATCCAGTGTTAAGTGGATTAAATATACCAACTGCGCCAATAAGTGAACCAGTAATGCCAACAACACCGGTAGAACCAGTAAAGGAAAATCCAGTATTGGCAGGATTAAATGTTGCCCAACCACAACCACAACAAAATTTTACTTCATCAATTTTGGGTTCAACAAATCAATCAAATGATACGACACCTTTATCAAACTTTATGGGTGGTACACAACCACAACAAAATAATGGTTTTATGGGTGGTAGTATGCAACAACAAGGATCTAGTACACAAACACAAGCAACAGATATATTTGGTCAACCATTAAATTAGAAAAGTTTATTATCTTTTCTTTTTTCTTATCATTAATTTACATATTTAATTATATGTGATATAATAATTACAATGTTAGGAGGAAATATATGGAAAAGGAAAATAAAATATCATTTAATAATTTAATATATGCTTTACTATTTTTAGTATTAGGATTAGTATTTATAACAAGTACAGATGACATAGTAGGGATCATATCTAAAATAATAGGTGTGGTATTAACATTGATAGGAATAATTAAGTGTATTATCTATATTTATATGAAAGGTAAATTAGGAGACTATGAATTTAAGGAATTGACTATAGGATTATTACTTGTATTTGTAGGTGTTTCATTTATAATATTTGCTAGTGCATTTAGTTTTGCAATTCGTACATTAATTGGACTTTGGGCCGTATTTATTGGAGTAAATAGAATGATATATTCATTTTCTACTAAAAAGGTTGATCCTACAGGATTTAAAGTATACTTTTTAACATCTATTTTTATGATAATTCTTGGTATAATTTTAATATCTGGAATATTTGATAGAATAGTTGGATTACTTATAATACTATATTCAGTAGCTGAAATAGTAGATTATGTATATTTTAAATCTAAAAGCAAAAATTATAAACCAGCTAGTAGTAATAAGAAAAAGAAAAATATAAAATCAATTAAAAATGGTAAAGTTGTAGATGCTGATATCGAAGAAAATTAAAACTATTCAAACGAATAGTTTTTTAATTTTCTGTTTTAATAGTAGGTATTAAATTTTCTAGATTTTCATCTTTATATGTAGGCTCTGTACCTTTTATATAATAAAATACAGTAGCATTTTTTGTATTGGTGTCAGCAACTTTTCCACTTATTGGATCTACTAATACACCAACTACATTACTAGGTATATCATACCAAGATGTTTCTTTATCTTTCATATAATTTTCTACTACATCTAACCACATATCTTTAAGTTGTTTACCATTTGATGCATCAGATTTCCTGTTGTCATCGAATCCTCCCCAAATACCTACAACAATATCTTTATTATAACCAAATACTAAATGATCTGTATCCGTAGTACCAGTTTTAATCGAATATTTATTAGTTAATTTACCTGCAAGATCATAACAAGTAGGATAGTTATAATCAATAAAATTATAATTATATGTACTCGTTAATATTTCATTCATTATGTATGTTAAACTAGAATTTAATACTTGTTCCTTTTCCTCTTTATATTCATATAATATGTTACCATTAGAATCTTCTATCTTCTTTATAAAGTGTGGTTTAGTTTTATATCCACTACTAGCTAAAGTAGAATATGCACTTACCATATCTATAAGAGTTATTTCCTCACTTCCTAATGCAAGTGAAGGTATTGCTTCAAGTTTTGATGTTATCCCAACTCTTTTTAACATTTCAACTAAAGTATCTTCACCTAAAAACAAATGCGTTTTTACGGCATATATATTTTCAGAATATGATATAGCAGCTGCCATAGTTATATTTTTATTGCCATATGTATTATTATAATTAGATGGACTATATGTTTGATTATTAGAAAATACAAAAGTTGTTTCTTCACTTGTAAAAGTAGTAGACTCAGTAAATCCATTTTCCAAAGCAACATAGTATAAGAAAGGCTTTAAAGTAGAACCAACTTGTCTTTTAGCATATAATGCTCTATTATACTGACTTATATTATAATTTTTTCCTCCTGCAAGAGCTATAATTTCACCATTATTCGGATTCATTGCTATACTCGCTATTTGCATATCTTCTGTAGTTACATGATCGTTAATAGAGTTTTCTAGTATAGTTTGAGCATCCATATCTAGTGTCGTATATATTTTAAGACCACCTGTCTGAAGAAAAGATGAAGGTAGATCTAGTGTATCTAACTCATCCATTACAGAGTCTTGAAAATATCTTAAAGTTTTTAAATTATTGTTTTCTAGATATCCATATAATTTTAATTCTTCACTATATGCCTTATCCATTTGATCTTGTGTAATCTTTTTGTTATTTACCATTGCTTTTAATACTAGATATTGTCTTTCTTTTGCTTTATCATAATTAGATATAGGAGAGTAGTTTGATGGCGATTTTGGAATACCTGCTAGTATCGATGCTTCTGCAAGAGTAAGATCACTAGAACTTTTATTAAAGTAATAGTTACTTGCGTTTTCTATACCATATATTCCACCATAATTTATCGTATTTAAATATCCTTCTAGTATTTCCTTTTTACTATATTGACTTTCAAGCCTTATTGTTAACCATGCTTCCTTTAACTTCCTATCTAATGTTTTATCGAAATTTAAAAATAAGTTTCTTGCATATTGTTGAGTTATAGTCGATGCACCTTGTAAAGTCTTTTTATTTACCATGTTTACATATAGTGATTTAACAATTCTAGGATAATCAAATCCTTGATGTCTATAAAAATTTTTATCTTCTATAGATATAGTTGCGTCTATTAAATAATCTGATATATCGTCAAGTTCTATCCATTCATTTGCTCCGTTAATTATATTATTTTTAGAATCATATAGATAATATCCATTAGGAGAACTTATATTTAGTTTTTCTGTAAACCCTGCAATAGTATAAATTCCTAAGTAAATAAGTGTAAATATTATTAACAAAATAGTAGATATTTTTAATATTTTTCTTAATCTTTTCATATTTTACCTACTTTCTAAATATAGTATTGGAAAAAAATATGAAAATATGAGTGCAAAATATATAAAAGTATGCTATAATGTTTGGGAGTTGAGGTTATGAGTAAGATTAAACTTAATGCTATTTTAAATAGTAATTTCGAAAATTTAGATATAAAAACTGTTGGAATTAAAAGCAATAATAAAATAGTATATAAAGAAAATGATATAACAGTAACGATTTTAATATATAAAAATAAAATAGAAATAAATAGATTAAATAATGAGTATTCATTAAATTTAGTATTTGAAGAAAATAAACATACAAAATCTATATATAAATTATTTAATATATCTAAAAATTTTGTTTTAGATACTAAATGTACTAAATTAGTTATAGATGAAAAAATTATAAATATAGAATATATAATAGAAGATAATAAATTTATGTATATATTAAAGATTGGAGAATAGTATGATAATTGATGTATTAAGTAAAATAATTACAGATGTATCTAAAAGTATAGGATACGATGAAGTTATGACAGTTATAAAATCTAATAGACCAGATTTATGTGATTATCAATGTGATACTGTATTTAAACTTGCTAAAAAATATCATAAAAATCCTAAAGAAATAGGGGAAAGTATTGTAGAAAATATTAAATTATTAGATACATTTGATGAATATTTTAGTGATATATCATTTTGCGCACCGGGATTTATAAATATTATCTTAAGTAATAAGTTTATAAATAATTCGTTAAAACTTATGTACAATAATGATAAATTTAATTTACCTCCATTAAAAAATATAGATACATATGTAATAGATTATGGTGGACCCAATGTAGCAAAACCATTACATGTTGGACATTTAAGACCAGCAATAGTTGGAGAATCTATAAAAAGAATATTAAAGTATGTTGGATACAATGTAATATCAGATGTGCATTTAGGTGATATAGGACTCCCAATAGGTGAAGTTATATATGCTATAATAAGAGATAATATTTCTATAGATGATTTAAATTTGGATTATTTAAATAAAGTATACCCAGAAATGAGCGCATTATGTAAAGAAGACGAAGAAATTAAAAAAGAATGTGCTTCTATAATTAAAGAAGTTCAAGATAAAACTAATTATTTAGATTATTGGAAAAAAATATGTGAATTATCTAAAAAAGATATAAAAAGATTATATGATTATTTAGGAGTATCTTTTGACTACTGGCTATCAGAATCTGATGCTTATGAATATATACCTAAAGTAAAAGAGTACTTGGAAAGTAAAAATTTATTAGTAGAAAGTGAAGGAGCAAAGGTAGTTTTTGTAAATAATGATGATGATAAAATTAATTATCCACCACTTATATTTCAAAAAAGTAATGGCGCATATCTTTATGAAAGTTCTGATTTAGGAACTATATATCAAAGAATGCAAGATTTTAAACCTAATTATATATTATATGTAACAGATGCAAGACAAAAGTTACATTTCGAACAAGTATTTAGAGTATGTGAAAAAAGTAAAATGAGTGGTAATGCTAAACTTTATCATTTACCTCATGGAACAATAAATGGTTTAGATGGTAAGCCATATAAAACAAGAAGTGGAGAAACACCTAAACTAGATGATTTATTTAAAGAAGTTAAAGAAATATTTATATCTAAGAAAAGTACTAATAAAGATATGAATGATGACGATATAAATAAAATTGTAAATTCTATAATAAAATTTGCCGATTTACAAAATGTAAGAGATAAAGATTATATATTTGATATAAGTAAATTTAGTGATACACAAGGCAAAACAGGGCCATATGTTTTATACACATATCTTAGAATGAATAAAATTGTAAAAAAATATGAGTCAAATATAAATAATTTAAGTAATATAATATATAATAATTATGATAGAGAACTTAGAGTTGGTTTACTTGATTTCGAAAGTTATTTTAATACTTCATTGAAAGAATTTAAACCAAATTATATAGCTGAATATATATATAATATATGTGTTCTAATGAATTCGTTTTATCAAAACAATCATATATCTAATTTAGATGATAAAACTAAATTGAATGATTGGGTAAGTATTATAAAACTTGCTAATAAGATTATTAAGGAAATGTTGAATCTATTGATTATAGATATACCAACAGAAATGTAGTTTGGGAGGAATTATTATGAAATTAAAAAATATGAAAAAAGAGGAATTAGAAATATTATCTTATACTGATTTATCTGAGATGATATTAAAAGAAAACAAAAAGCCTATGAATACTGCTGACATATTTAAGACTATTTGTGGATTATTAGAATTAAGTGAAGATGAATATGCAAATAAAATAGGTGATTACTATACTTCATTAACGACAGATAAAAGATTTACTTTATTAGATAAAGGATTATGGGATTTAAAAGATAATCATAAAGTAGAAATAGTATTAGATGACGATGATGAAGAAGAAATATTCGAAGATGAAGAAACTGAACCAGAAGAAATTGAAGAAGATATAGATGAAAGTGTAGAAATAACTGACGATGAGATAGATTTAGATGATGATGAAGATATGGAAGATCTATCTATAGTAGATGAAGAAGAGATTGAAGAAGATATTTAATCTTTTTTCATATATATCTAGGCTTGAAAATATAATATATTTATAGTATAATTTATATGTTTTGAAAGGGTGTAATACCATGATAGAAAGATTAAATAACATAGAAAAAAGATATAATGAGATTACAGATTTATTAAGTAGTGAAGAAGTACTTAAAGATATAAAAAAAACTACATCATTAAGTAAAGAACAGGCATCATTAAGAGAAAATTATGAGGCATATCAAGAATATAAAAAAGTATTAAATAATATTGAAACTGCTAAAGAGATGTTAAAAGATCCTGAAATGGCTGAATTTGCTAAAGAAGAATATAACTTAAATGATGCTAAAAGAAAACAAATGGAAGCTGATTTTGAGATAATGCTACTACCAAAAGACCCTAATGATGGCAAGGATGTTATAGTAGAAATAAGAGGAGCCGCAGGTGGAGATGAGGCAAATATATTTGCAGGAGACTTATATAGAATGTATTGCTACTATGCAGAAAAACAAGGATGGAAAGTAGAAGAATTATCAAAAGAAGAAGGTACATCTGGTGGTTTTTCACAAGTAGAATTTAAAATTAAGGGTGACAATGTATATTCAAAATTAAAATACGAAAGTGGTTCACACAGAGTTCAAAGAGTACCAGTTACTGAATCACAAGGTAGAATACAAACTTCAACTGCCACTGTACTTGTAATGCCAGAAGTAGATGATATAGATATTGAGATTAAAGATTCAGATATAAGAATAGATACATATTGTGCATCAGGACATGGTGGGCAAGGTGTTAATACGACACCATCTGCTGTAAGAATTACACATTTTCCTACTAATATAGTAGTTACTTGTCAAAATCAAAGAAGTCAAATTCAAAATAAGGCAGAAGCTATGGAAGTTTTAAAGGCTAGACTTTATCAATTAGAACTTGAACGACAAGAAGAAGAACTTGGTAGTGAAAGAAGAAACAAAATAGGTACTGGTGATAGATCAGAAAAAATCCGTACATACAATTATCCACAAAATAGAGTTACAGATCATAGAATAGGATTTTCTACTATGCAACTAGAAAGAGTTATGGATGGAGATCTTGACGATATAATAAATGCTTTAATAACAGAAGATCAAGCAAGAAAATTAAGAGGTGAATAACTTCTTTTTTTATGATATAATAAGTTTGGGTGGTATTATGGTAAAGAAAAATGAAGAAGTAGATAATAAAATAAATAAAAAACAAATAGAAGAAATTAAAAATAATCTATACGATGAAGTTAAAAATATGATAGAAATAGAATCTAAAAAAACATTAGATAATATGGGTAAAAAATTTATAAAATATAAAAATTCATCTATAAGAAAAAGAAATTTTATAATTATAATTTTATTTTTACTTGCTATTTTTGAAGGATATGTAATATTTAATAATAATTATATTATTAAATTAAAATATGATAATGTAGAATTAGAAAAAGAAGAAACAACTAAAGAAGATAAAGTTGAAGAAACTAATAAAGAAACAGAAATTGTCAAAGATGATAATTGGTATAAAGAAAACTATAGTTATTTATTAGATAATATTAAATTAAGTGATGTATATTATTTATATGAAAAAAATTATAAAGCAAGTGATATAAAAGATAATGTAAGATTAGATATGGCCTATAGTATTCTTAAAGATGTTTCTAATGATAATAATGTTATAACAATCAGTGAGGAAGATATAAAAGATTCTTATAAAAAAATATTTGGATCTACTGATAATTATAAAGCAACTAATTTTAATAATAATTGTATAAGTTTTATTTATAATGAAGACTCTAAAAATTATATGGCAATAAATACTACTTGTGAAAATATAGTAAAAAAAGAAGAAGTAATAACTAAAATATATGAAGAGGATAATAAAATAATAATAGAAACTAAAGTAGGATTTTATGATTCAAAAAATTTAACTGATGTAGATAAAAATATAATAAAAGAAAATTTTGATGAAAAAAATATAGATAAATATTTAGATAAATTATCTAGTTATAAATATACTTTTAAAGATAATAATGGTATATATAGTTTCTATAAAATAGAAAAGTTGAGTTAATATGGACAATTTAGAATATTTAAAAAAGTATTATGATGGAAATATAGATGATGCAATTAAAAGATTAAATGATGGAGAACCAGTACAATATATAGTTGGTAATGTAGACTTTTACGGTAATATAATTAAAGTAGATAAAAGGGTATTAATACCAAGATTTGAAACTGAAGGACTAGTTGAAATAGCATTATCATATTTAAAAGATAATATGGATGTAGTAGATTTAGGTACTGGAAGTGGATGCATACCTATAACATTAAAAAAACATATTCCAAGTTTAAATATAGATGCTATAGATATATCTAAAGATGCTATTGATGTTGCAGTAGAAAACGCTAAGATTAATAATGTAGATATAAATTTTATAATTGGTGATATGTTAAAACCATTAAATAAGAAATATGATTGTATTATAAGTAATCCGCCATATATAAGTTATTCTGAAGAAATTATGGATATAGTTAAAAATAATGAACCTAATATTGCTTTATATGCTGATAATGATGGATTATATTTTTATGAAGAAATATTAAAAAATTGTAAAAATTATCTAAAAGATAAATTCTATATATTTTTTGAAATAGGATATAATCAGGCAGAAAGAATAAAAAATATAGCGTTAAAATATTTAGATTGTAGTGTTGAAGTAAGAAAAGACTTACAGGGATTTGATAGATATATAATAATAAAAAATAAAAGGTGACCAGTATGGATTTATGGATGTATGAAAAAGAATTATATAAAAAAAATATAAATCTAATAGGTGGAGTAGATGAGGCAGGAAGAGGACCTTTAGTTGGTAATGTAGTTGCGGCATGTTGTGTATTACCTAAAGATTTTGTTTTGGATGGACTTACAGATTCTAAAAAACTAAGTGAAAAGAAAAGAGAAAAATTTTATGATTATATAATAAAAAATTCTTTAGCGTATGGGATAGGTGAAGTTACTCCAGAAGAGATCGATAAAATAAATATATATGAAGCATCTAGAAAAGCTATGATGATAGCCATTAAACAAGTTCAAGATAAACTTAATTTAGAACATGTATTAACGGATGCTATGCCACTACCTGATTTAGATATACCACATACTCCTATAATAAAAGGTGATGCAAAAAGTATAAGCATTGCTGCTGCAAGTGTCATTGCTAAAGTAACGCGTGATAGAGAAATGTATGAACTAGATAAAAAGTATCCTTTATATGGATATGGTAAACACAAAGGGTATCCAACTAAAAAACATATTGAAGCAATAAATAAATATGGTCTAATAGATGGATATAGAAAAACATACGGCCCAGTTAAAGAAGTATTAGAAATGGGGAATAAATAATGAAAGTGTTTTTAATATCACATATTGCGGATGCTGATGGTATTACACCTATAATATTAACTAATCTAGTATTTAAAGAATATGATTATCATTTACTAGAACCCAGTGAAGTAGATGAATATATGAAATATGCAATTTCAAATAATATATTTGATAACTATGATTATGTATTTGTTACTGACTTATGTTTTACAGATGATGTAGCGCGTATTATAGATAATATGGATTTAAAAAATAAAATACATGTACTAGATCATCATTACTCTAGATTAGAATTAAACAAATATGATTTTATCGATGTAATAGATGAGAAAAATGGTAAAAAAGAAAGTGGAACTAGTTTATATTATAAATATTTATTAGATAATTATCCAAATGATTTATTAAAAAGAAAATCTATAGAAACACTTGTAGATTTAGTTAGAAGTGGTGATACATGGGAATGGAAAAAAACTAATAATGAACTGGCTCGTGATATATCAACACTACTTGCTTATTATGGAATAGATGAATTTGTAAAAAAATATACCAAATTTGTAAGAGAAAATGAAGAATTTTCTTTAGATGATATAGATAAAACTATAATACAAGTAGATAGAAGACGCATGAAAGAATATATTGATGATTGTAAAAGTAAAGTAATAATTAAAGAAATTAGAGGTTATAAAGTTGGGATAATATTTGCTGAATTATATAGAAGTGAACTTGGTAATGATTTAGCTGAATATTATAAAGATGAAGTAGATTTTATAATGATAATTAATATGAATAGATCTATTAGTTTTAGAGGAATTAAACAAGAGTTAAATTTAGGAGAATTTGCTAAATTATTTAATGGATATGGACATAAACTGGCTAGTGGGGCACCACTTCCTGAAGGATTAAAAGAAGAAGTTATACAATATGTACTTAGAGGTATTAAATAATGAATGTAAAAACGATAGTTGTAGGAAGTCTAAATACTAATTGTTATATATTAACTAAAAATGGTCATGCTCTTATAATAGACCCAGGTGATGAGTATGATAAAATTATATCTAATATAGGTGATAATAAAATAGATGGAGTTATTATAACTCATTATCACTTTGATCACATAGGGGCGCTAAATTACTTTGATAAAAATTTAATATTGGATAGAAATAATTTAGATGAAAAAGAGTATAATATTGGTAATTTTAAATTTAATGTTATATATACTCCAGGACATAAAGAAGATTCAATAACTATATATTTTAAAGAAGATAAGATTATGTTTACAGGAGATTTTATATTTAAAAACGCTATTGGTAGAACAGATTTACCTGGTGGTAGTGATATAGATATGTTAAAAAGTTTAAATAAAATTAGAAATTATCCTAAAGATATAACAATCTATCCAGGTCATGGGTTAAGTACTATACTTTCACATGAACTAAAATAAGGAGTATTATGAGCGATGTAGAAAAAAATTTATTTAGAATAAAAGAAGCTAAAAGAGAGCTAGCTATATGTTTAAAAAATAGATTTATAAATATGGATGATATAAATAGCGTATTTAAAAGTAGTGATGATTATGGATTAAGTGTTGGGTACATAGACTATAAAATTAAAATTTTAAAACAAATATTCAACTGTCCATTTCTTCTTTTAGATCAAGATTTAAGCATAAATATAAAAAAATTATTACCTGAGTTTTTAAAATATAGATATGATATGGAGATATCTGAATTAGATAATTTACTTGAATTAGGATTAATATCAGAAGATGAATATATAAATGAAAAAGAAATATTAAAATTATATTATTATAAAACTTCAAATGAAGGAAGAGTAATATTAAAAAAAGGTAAAATAAAAAGTATCAATAAATTTAAATAGATATTTATTTTTATAAAAAAGTATGTTATAATTTGATTGTTATTAAAGCAATGACGAAAGAGTAGTAATATATGAAAAACTTATAGAGAGTTAACGTTTGGTGTAAGTTAATAGTAATAGTATATGAATTCACTTTCTAGCAATATAAACAAAATTTATATCGTAATTAGGCGTTAACTAATGAGTGCATAATTTTATTATGAAATAGGGTGGTACCACGGTAATATTCGTCCCTAATTTTGTAATAAATTTTTTTGTTAAGGAGGAACATATGAAAGAAAAAGTAGAAAATTTATGTAGTGAAATTAAAGGTAAAATGGAAAATGTATCAAATTTAAATGAATTATATAATTTAAAACTAGAGTATACAGGTAAAAAAGGAATAATAACTGAACTTCAAAGTGGTATTAAAGATGCAACTGACAAAAAAGAATATGGAATTCAGTTAAATATTTTAAAAACATTTTTCAATGATAGTTATGAAAGCAAATATAATGAATTAAATGAACTTGAACTAAACAAGAAATTAGAGAGTGAAAAAATAGATGTTACACTTCCTAGTAAAAGATTACGTGAAGGTTCAAAACATCCTATGACTAGAATACAAGAAGAACTTGAAGATTACTTTGTATCAATGGGTTATGATGTATTTGATGGCCCTGAAATAGAAACAGATGAAAATTGCTTTCAAAAATTAAATTTACCAATAGGTCATCCAGCTAGAGATGCCCAAGATACATTCTACCTAGAAAATGAATATGAAAAATTTTTACTTAGAAGCCAAACTTCTACAAGTCAAGTAAGAGTAATGGAAGCAAATAAAGAAAAAGGACCTATTAGAATAATTTGTCCTGGTAAGGTTTATAGAAGAGATGATGATGCAACACATTCACATCAATTTATGCAGATGGAAGGACTTGTCATAGATGAAAATGTATCAATGGCAGATTTGAAGGGTACTCTTGAAGGATTTAGTAAAAAGTTACTAGGAGAAAAAACAGAAGTTAGATTTAGACCAAGTTTCTTTCCATTTACTGAACCTAGTGTAGAAGTAGATGTTACATGCTTTAAATGTGGTGGAAAAGGTTGCCCACTTTGTAAGCAAACTGGTTGGATAGAAGTATTAGGTGCTGGAATGGTACATCCAAATGTTTTAAGATATTGTGGATATGACCCAGAAAAGTATCAAGGATTTGCTTTTGGAACTGGATTAGATAGATTTGCTATGTTTAAATTTGGTATAACTGATATTAGAACGATATATGGTAACGATATTAGATTTTTAAATCAGTTTTCTAGAAAGGATGAAGAAAATGAAATTAAGTAGAAAATTTTTAAGTGAGTATGTTGATATAGATTCAAAAATATCAACAAAACAACTTGCAGAAGATATGACACATATAGGAAATGAATATGATAGTTGTTCTTCCTTAATTCCAGCTACTAATCTTGTTATAGGTAAAATAATAGAGTGCCATGATCATCCTGATAGTGACCATCTACATGTAACTAAAGTAGATATAAAAACTGAAATATTAAATATAGTATGTGGTGCCCCAAATTGCCGTGAAGGTATAAAAGTTATAGTTGCTAAAGCAGGCGCACAATTACCAGGTGGAGAAATAAAAAAAGGAATAATCAGAGGAGAAGAATCTAATGGTATGCTATGTGCATTAAGTGAACTTGGATTAGAGTCAAAATTCTTAACTGAAAAAGATTATACTGGAATATGTGAATTAGGTGACGATGCTGTAGTAGGTGAAGATCCAATTAAATATTTAGGATTAGATGATGAGGTAATAGACTTTGAACTTACATCTAATAGAGGTGATTTACTTAGCATATTAGGTATGGCATATGAAGTAGGTGCTATATATGGTAAAAAAGTAAAAGACATAGATTTATCATATAAAGAAACAGGTAAAATAAACTTTAATTTAAAAGTAGATACAGATAATTGTACATTATTTTTGGCTAAACAAGTAAAAAATGTAACTATAAAACCATCACCAGATTTTATAAAAAATAGACTTATCGCAAGTGGTATTAGACCAATAAATAATGTAGTAGATATATCAAACTATGTAATGTTAGAAACAGGTCAACCATTACATTTCTATGATAATGATTCACTTGGAGATACTATAGTAGTTAGAATGGCAAAAGAAGATGAAAAATTAACTACATTAGATAATGAAGAAAGAATCTTATCTAGTGAAGATATAGTTATAACAAATGGTAAAGAAGCCGTAGGTCTTGCTGGTGTAATGGGAGGATTATCTACAGAAATTGAGAATAATACTAAAAATATTTTAATAGAATCTGCAATATTTAACGGAGTTAAAATAAGAAAAACTGCAAAAAAAATAGTTAGAAGTGAAGCATCTAATAGATTTGAAAAAGGACTTGATTATAAAAGAACATATATGGCTATAGATAGATGTTGTAACTTACTTGAAAAGTATGCAGATGCTACTATAGTTGGTGGTATGGTAAGTTATAATAATATAACAGATTCTGATAAAAAAATTGATATAACTTTAGATAAAATAAATAAAGTATTAGGTATAAATATTACTTCTGATGAAGTTTTAGATATATTTAAAAGACTTGACTTTGGTGTAGAAGTAAATAAAGATACATTTAGTGTAACTGTTCCAACTAGAAGATGTGATATATCTATTAAAGAAGATTTAATAGAAGAAGTTGCTAGACTATATGGAATGGAAAAAATAATTGGTACTAAACTTGTATTACCTTTAAAAGAAGGTCATTTTGATAAAGTAAAAAGACAAATAAAAAATAAAATGATATCTATGGGTATAAATGAATGTCTATCTTATGCATTAATTAAAGAAGATTGTGTAAATGATTATACAACAGATAAATTTACTCATATAAATCTTAAAGATCCAATGAGTGAAGATAGAAAGACTTTAAGATATAGTTTACTTACTTCACTTGTAAATATATATGAATATAATAAAGCCCGTAATTTTAAAGATACTTGTATTTTTGAAATGGGTAAAGGATTCTTTAAGGAAGATTTAGAATATAAAGAAGAAACTAAACTTGCTTGTCTAATGACAGGAAAATACTATTTAGGTGTAAATAATACTAATGTAGATTTTTATATAATAAAAGGTGTAATAGAAGAGTTACTTGATTATTTAGGATATAAAGGAAGATATAATATATTACAAGGAGAGGTTCCAAAACAGTTACACCCAGGAATATCAGCAGTTATTAATTTACAAGGAAAAAATATTGGTATAATAGGTAAATTACATCCAACTATTACTAAAGATGAAGTATTCGTATTTGAAATCAATATAGATAAATTATTAGAAAATAGAACATCTAATATAAAATTCAAAGAAATACCTAAATATCTAGGAATGCAAAAAGATGTAGCATTTGTAGTAAATAAAAATGTAACAAATAAAGAGATTATAGATGTTATTAAAAAATCAGGTGGTAAACTTATTACTGATATAGAAGTATTTGATGTTTATAGTGGAGATAAAATAGGTAAAGATGAAATATCTATTGCTTATAACTTAAAATTTGAAGATCCTAATAGGACACTTACTGAAGATGAAGTTATGCAAATATTTAATAAAATAATTTTAGATGTTCAAAGTAAGTTAAATGCTAAAGTAAGAAATGGAGAATAAAATTCTCTTTTTCTTTACTTTTTTAAAAATATTGATATAATATTTTATTGGTGAGTAAGTATGGAAATTGGAAGTATTATAAATTATAATAATGATAATTATCTTATAATAGATGATAAAGATAATTATGGATGTTTAAAAATAGTAAGAGGAGTAGGTAAAAAAATAGTTTTAAAAGATCAAATAATAGTAGATTATTTAACTTATGTTAATATTGATAAGAATGCTAATATAACACTTATAGATATAGTTTCTAATAATAAATTATTATCAATATTAAATACATATAAAAACAAATTAAATTTTTATAAGGGTAAACCAGTTATTCAAAGAGGAAGTATAGTAAGAAATCCTAGTAACAATAAATTATATTATATATATGGAGAAGATTCAAAAAATTGGTTGACATTTGAAATAAAAAATTTGCCTGAACATAATTATGGTAGATTAAAAATAAAAAATAAAAATTATTATTCAAATTACTATAACATAAATATAAATAAATCTGTTGATTTAAATTATATTGGTTTAGCAACATCTGAAGAGATAGAAAAAATAAAATATACTAAAAAAAGATTTATAGGTATAAGGAAAAATATAGAAAAAGAAAATAATCAAAAAGTAAATATTATGGTTTTTGGTACTATAATTAGTAATGGAGATTTAGAATATATAGTATTAAGTAGAAAGAATAAAAAGATATGTTGTATTAGAAAAGATTCTATTAAAGATGCAGACCCTAAACTTCATTATTTTAATAGTAATGATGTTGATTTAGTTGGACATTCAAATGATGAAGAATGCAAAAAAATGATTAAAAATTTAGGATTTTTGTATAGGACATCAAAAGTGATTAAGAAATAACATAATTCTACTTTTTTCTTATTATTTTGAATTTATAATTATAAAGGTGAGTATATGTACTATCTATTTATAATTAAAAATATGCATTTTAAAAATGATAAGGATTTTCTATATGAAGTATTAAAAAAAATTAAAAATATAAAAAAAGAGAATTATAATTATGGTATAAGTTTATATTACAATGTATGTAATTTATTTGATACAGAATCTTTAAAATATTATGTAAAATCTAAATATGATTTAAAAAATGTTAATAATAAATTTTATTTAGATAAATATAATTATTTTGAGATAAGAAAAAGTTGCTGCATAATAAACAATGATAAATATTTAAGAGAGATATTATGCATATTTTATATTTATAATAAAAATATATTTGTATGCAATTTTGAAAGCAATGAATATTTTTGGTTAAAAGATAAATTTGCTTGAAAAACTTTCTTTAATATAGTAAAATATTAATATGAGAGGATGATTTTATGGACATAGTATATATTTTAATTGGATTAGTTATTGGAGCTGTTTTAGGATTCTTTTTAGCTAGATTCTATATGAAAAAATATTTAAAGAAAAATCCACCTATAAATGAACAAATGATAAAAGCAATGATGATGCAGATGGGTAGAACTCCAAGTCAGAAACAAGTTAATCAAATGATGAAATCTATGAATAAATATATGTAAAACTAAATAGGAACTAATGATAGTTCTTTTTATTATAGTTTGACAGCGAAAATTATAGATGTTATAATTGGACTATAATTTAAGTAGATTGAGGTATGAAATGTATATGAAAATGAAAACTAAAATGTTTAGTAATAATAAACTAAAAGTTATTTTAAATATTGTATTAGCATTATTATTTGTTATAAGTTTTGATTATTATTCTTTTTCAAATGTTGCTTTTGGTAATCAATCTATTTTTAATTTATTACTATTTATTGTTTGTTATAGTTTTTATAAAAGAACTGAAAAAATTGATAGTAGACTTAAAAAAGTACCATATGTATTTTCATTTATATTATCTTTTTCTATGGTAATAGGGAAGGTAATTTATAATTATAATGATATATCTCCATTATTATCTTTAAAAAATATATTGATTTCTATTATTTCTATTATATCATTTACTAAATTTATAGGTGAAATTTGTTCTGTTATTTTTAAAAAATTTAATGGCATAAATATGGAAACTAAAACTCAATGGAAAATTTTTAAAAATAAATATATTATTTTACTTATTTGGCTAGTTATATTTTTATGTTGGATACCTACTTTTTTAGCATATTATCCAGGAATTACTAATTATGATACTTATTCACAAACATATCAGGCATTCAATGGATTTTCAAGTTATACTAAAGGTCATCCACCATTACATACTTTCATTTGGCAAGTATGCATAAGATTAGGACAACATATAGGAAGAGAACCTATTATGATATATTCTTTAATACAAATGTTATTTCTATCTTTTGTATTTGCAAAAATGATTAAGTTTATAATAGATAAAAAGTCAAATAATTCTTTAATTATTTTTTCAATATTGTTTGTTGCAATCAATCCAGCTATTTCAATTTTTTCACTAAGTATGACTAAAGATACATATTTTGGTGCTTTCTTTATTTTGTTTATTTTGGAGATTTGTAATTTAACTAGCAATACAAAGGATTATTTAAGTAAAAAAATTAATTGGTTTAAGTTTATTACTTTTACATTAACAATGTGTTTACTTAGAAATAATGCAATATATGTCTTTATTTTATTTATTCCAATTATTTTTATATTTTTAAAAAATTACTGGAAAAAAATGATTCCACTTTTAATTATTCCATTAATTTTATATTATTTGATATATAATAGATTATATTCATACTTAAATATAAAAGATGGAAATATTGCAGAAATGTTTAGTGTTCCAATACAACAAATTTCATACACTGCAAATAAAAATGATAAAAAATTATCTAATAAATTAAAGTCAAATATTGATAAATTTATATCATATGATTCGGCTATTAAATCATATAATCCAAGGTTTGCAGATCCAATGAAAGGTAAATTTAAAGCAGAATATTATATGTCTCATAAAACAGATTTTTATAAATTATGGTTAGAATTGTTTTTAAAATATCCTAAAGAATATGTTTCTTCATTTCTATCTCTTAATATCCCATATTGGTATATAGATGCTGATACATATGACGCATATTCTAAAAATACGTATATAGAAACATTTATGAAGGGAAATGAATATTATTATCCAGTAAGAAATAGTAAATTCTCATGGTTATTAGATAAGTTAGAAAAATTTGCAAGTTATGAATATATGGAAAATGTTCCATTTATATCTAATATTTTTTCTTTAGCTACACCTATATGGTTAATTATCTTTGCAATTTTTATTTCAATATATAAGAAAAATAGAAAAAATATAATTGTTTTAATGCCCCCAATACTTTTATGGTTAACTTATATTGCAGGACCTGTTAGTATTTTTAGATATATATTTCCTTTATTTTGCTTATATCCATTATTCATTTATTTAATATTTAATAAAGAAAAATATAATAAACAGAAATAGTAGGAAAAACTTATTGTGATAAAATAATCTTAAATTGTAATAATTTATTAAATAAATAGGAAATGTTAGGCTCTAGAATTTCTAGTGTGAAGTAAAAATGATAAAAAACAAATGCTAAAAATTGAAAAACAAGAATTTCTAGTG